>JBAQWH010000135.1:0-3073 GCA_049298815.1 Thermoanaerobaculia bacterium
CGCGGCCGGCTTCACGCTCGCGGCCCTGGCCGCCGATGACAAGCCGCCGGCAAAGAAGAGCCGCAGGGACCGAGACGGGTTCCGGCGATGACGGGCATGTAGCGGAAGCGGCGATTGTCGCATGAACCACCGCAGAGTGCGGGCGGGGAGCTGAGACAGGGTCTCGTTTTCTGATGCTGGAACCTTAGAGCCTTCGCCTATACTCGTTCGATCCCTTGACTCTTGCTGCAGGTTCCCGCCTCGGGCCCTACGAGATCGCTGCGCCGCTCGGCGCCGGCGGTATGGGCGAAGTGTGGCGCGCGAAGGACACGCGGCTCGATCGCGACGTCGCGATCAAGATCCTGCCGCCCGACTTCGCCGCGAACGTACAGCTGAAGATCCGCTTCGAGCGCGAGGCGAAGATGATCTCGCAGCTCAACCACCCGAACGTCTGCACGCTCTTCGACGTCGGGCGCCACGACGAAACCGACTTCCTCGTGATGGAGCTCATCGAAGGCGAGTCGCTCGCCGACAGGCTCCTCAAGGGCCCGCTACCGATCGACCTCGTGTTGCGCCACGGCGCAGAGATCGCGAGTGCGCTCGATGCGGCGCACAGGCAGGGGATCGTTCACCGCGACCTTAAGCCGGGCAACGTGATGCTGACGAAGAGCGGCGCAAAGCTGCTCGACTTCGGACTCGCGAAGTCGGGACCGCTGATGATGTCGGCTTCGAGCGCCACCCAGCACGCCGACAACCCGACTGAGCACAAACCGCTCACCGAGCAGGGGACCATCCTCGGTACGTTCCAGTACATGGCCCCCGAGCAGCTCGAGGGGCAGGAAGCCGACGCCCGCACGGACATCTTCGCGTTCGGCGCGGTGCTCTACGAGATGGCGACGGGGCGCCGCGCGTTCCAGGGGAAGAACAAGACCTCGCTCATCGCGGCGATCGTGTCGTCCACGCCCACGCCGGTCAGCGACCACGCGCCGCTCACGCCGCCGGCGCTCGACCACGTCATCCGCAAGTGTCTCGCGAAGGATCCGGAAGACCGCTGGCAGAGCATTCACGACGTGGCCGATCAGCTGCGCTGGATCGGTGAGGCCGGCTCGCGTGCAGGCGAGGCGGCACCCGTCCTGGCGAAGAGGAAGACAAAGTTGCGACTCGCGTGGGCGCTGCACGCTGCGACCGCACTGGCCGCGATCGGCGCAACGCTCGGCGTGGTCCAGCTGCTGAAGCCGCAGCCGCGCGTCGTCCGTTCCTCGCTCCTCCCACCGGGCGTCGCGAAGTTCGACCCGCTCTCGGGAGCGATGGCGCTGTCGCCCGACGGACGAAGAATGGCATTCGTTGCACGCACGGATGACGGCAAGTCGATGCTGTGGGTCCGCCCGCTCGCCGCCGCATCAGCCCAGCCGCTGGCCGGGACGGAAGAGGCGAACTTTCCGTTCTGGTCGCCGGACAGCAGGTTCATCGCGTTCTTCTCGAACGGAAAACTGAGGAAGATCGACGCTGCCGGAGGGCCCCCGCAGGCGCTGTGCGACGCCGCTAGCGGACGCGGGGGCACATGGAACGCGAGCGGCACGATTCTGTTCACGCCCTCGGCGACCGATCCGATCTCCCGCGTCCCCTCCGCCGGCGGAACTGCCGTGGCGGTGACCGCGTTCGACGTGAAGGCGGGTGATGTGTCGCACCGCTACCCCGATTTCCTTCCCGACGGTATCCACTTCCTCTTCCTGGTGGAGTCCAGAGGCGATGCGACCGGTACCGACGACGGATTCGCGATCTGGGTCGGCTCGCTCGAGTCGAAGGAAAAGAAGCGCCTCGTGGCTACGAACTCCTCAGCACGCTACTCGAGGTCGGGTCACATCCTTTTCCTCCGCGATCGCACGCTGGTCGCTCAGCCGTTCGACGCGAAGTCGCGGACGCTCGAAGGAGAGGCGGTTCCGGTGGCCGAGAACCTGACGCGAACTACCCGTTGGGAGACCACGTTCAGCGTCTCCGCGACCGGCCTGCTGGCTTACCAGGCGGGCCTCGCGACCGAGCACTCGCAGCCCGCCCTGCTGGATCGCGACGGCAAGGAGCTTCGCCTGGCAGGCAAACCGGCCGACTACCGGAACGTCGCCCTGTCGCGGGACGGTAAGAGAATCGCAGTCGCGATCGCCGACAGCAAAACGCTGAACTCCGACATCTGGGTGATCGACTCCGAGCGGGGGACGTCGACGCGCATCACCTTCGATCCCGAGGACGATTTCAGCCCGACCTGGTCGGCCGACGACCGGTACGTTTACTTCACCTCGCACCGGCAGGGGAAAGGCGACGTCTTCCGGAAGGCGAGCTCGGGGATCGGCACCGATGAACTCGTGTTTGCCGATCCGGACTGGACCATCCTCATGAGCTTCAGCCAGGACGGCCGCACCGCTGCGCTCATTACGCTCAACTCGAGCGGCAAGACGAACTGGGATCTCTCCCTCATGGACATGGAGGAAAAAAAGATCACACCGTTCCTCCAGACACCATTCAATGAGCTTTTCCCGAGCCTCTCTCCCGACGGCAGATGGATCGCCTACCACTCGAACGAATCGGGACGTTTGGAGGTCTACGTCCAGCGGCTGGATGGAGAAGGCGGGAAGTGGCAGATCTCGACCGACGGCGGGATGCGCCCGCGGTGGAGCAGAAACGGCGGAGAGCTCGTTTTCCTGACGGCGGATTTCAAGATGATGGTCGCGGACGTCTCGCTCGGCTCGACCTTGTCGGCGTCGGTGCCTCGCGAGTGGATGGTCCCCGGCATCCGGCAGCTCGCAGGTCCGCAGTACGACATCTCCCGCGATGGTTCGATCATCCTCATCAACCGCGAACTGAATCAGCCTATCGTGACCCCCGTGACGCTCGTCCAGAACTGGACCGCGGCGCTGGGCGAGTAAGGCCCGCGCGTCGGCCACCTTCTCCCGCGACGCGGGGAGGGCTACCACCGCGATCGATCGCTCGAACGAGAACGTCAGCTATCTGTACGAGCCGCTCCATCCGGCGATCCTGCGGCTGGTCAAGATGGTGATCGATGCGGGCAAGCGGGCCGGAATCCCGGTCTCGATGTGCGGCG
>JBAQWH010000136.1:0-6577 GCA_049298815.1 Thermoanaerobaculia bacterium
GAAGGGGCGCTGGCGACGGAGCCCGCGCCCCTTCAGGGCGCATCGCTTCTTCGCTCTCGACCCGGCCCGATCGAGCGCCTTCTCGCGCGTAGCGGAACTTTGCCGGAAAACGAAAGCCCCGGCCGAAGCTGGGGCTCATGAATCTCCTGAATGCGTGACTGCGCCTACAGCCGGTGTCCCACCATCCCCTGTTCGTCGATCTCGTTCGTCAGGAGCCAGCCGACGGCCTCCCCCGGAATGAAGCGATCGGCCGGGTAGTGCTGGAGGTCGAACGCGGCGGAGCCTTTCCTCGCGATGTCAGGACGCGAGCCGGCGAGGCCATGAAGACGCTCGGCCCAGATCTCGAAGTTGGCGAGCCGGAGGTCGACCCATCCGGTCTTCGCGTACTTCTCGACCGCGTCGCTTCCGAGCGGCACGGAGGCGGCGTTCGGTTGCGCAGGCGGGAGGTTGATGCGCGGCCCGCGCGTGAGGGTCAGCTTGCCTCCGTTGTCGCGGACCAGAGGAATCCCGATGGTCGCGATGAGGCTGACGATGCGGGGGTTCGCAGCGAGGTACGCCTCGACGCGCCGCTGCATTTCCTTCGCGTCGATCGCGACGATCGCCTGAATGTCGTCGGTGCCGGCACCCTGGCGGATGAGGAACGCTTCCGCGAGGAGTTTCGTCAGCTTCGGCGGTCCGAGGTGGCCGACGCCGATCGACGGGAGGAGCTCTCCGGAGAAGGCCTGTTCGAGACGCTCCATCTCGCGGATCGCCTGATCGCGGAGGACGCCTGCGCGGTAGCTCGGATCGGTGATCGCGCCGTCGATCGCGGAGATAACGTCGCGGCCGGTCGATGCGCCGAGGATCTCGAGGACCGCGGTGCGGGCGACCTCCTCCGGCGTGACGTACTCCATCTGCCTCGGATAGGTGATCGCACGGAACTCGCCGATGGAGAAGAAGCCGTTCTCGCCGGTGTCCGCACCGATGATCTTGAGCGGGACGTCCCGGCCTTCGAACTTGCCGTAGGAGTCTCGGCTCTGTTGTGTCTCGAGCGAATCGCCGATCGCCTCGTCGCGCGTCGCGACGAGATACGCCGGCTCGCGGTCGCCGCGCAGCTTCACGTGATGCTCGCCGAGCCGCTTGAAGCCGATCATCGCGCCGGGCTTCACTTCCTTGATGATCGGTCCCTGCTTCTCGGCTGCGGGCGTGCGCGCCAGGAGGAACAGCAGCCCGGTGTGCGCAAAGCCGATCGCGGACTTCGCGATCAACTGCGGGGACGGCTTGTCCTCGCTGTGCGTGAACGGGATGTTGATCCCCATGCCGCCGGTGCCGGTCGTCCCGACCTTCACGTAGATGCGGACGCGGCTCTGCTGCAGCGCGCGGTGGAGGAAGAGGATGTGGCGGGTGATCTGCGGGACACCTTGAGAGATGAGCAGCTCGCGGACGGCGCCGAGGAGGAGGGGGAGCTTGTCGGACTGGCCGCCTTCCACCTGGTCGAGCAGCGCCTTGGTCCTGCGCGCGCCCTTGAACTCGTCCTGGTAGCTGATGGCGGTCGCCGTGTTGATGCAGTCGACGATGATGTCGGGGTCGTGCGTCTTCACGAGCTGGAAGAGTGCCGACTGGGTCCAGTCGACGTCAGGCGAGAAGATCTCGGCGAAGAGGGCGTCGTAGAACTCGCGGTTCGAGAGAATGTCGCCGCGGGCGACCCCCTGCAGGGCCTGCGGGACGAAGATGTTGCCCGGGGCGGGGACGAGCTCGACGTCCGGCAGGGCGTCCTTCAACGTGGCGATCGCGTCGGCGACCTCGCGCTCGGTGAGCGCTGCAATGACGATGCGGGACGGACGCAGCTGCCGCGCGGCTTCGCGCGCGACCTGCTCGCCGACCATGCCGGCGCCGCCGAGAATCAGAATCGTTTCACCCGATCGGGAACTACGGCTCAAAGGCGTTCCTCCTCCCCTTTCTCGAGGCCCCAGCGCTCGGTCACACGCTCGTGCGTGAGCCAGCGTTCGGTATCGAGAGCGGCCATGCAGCCGCTTCCGGCGGCGGTGATGGCCTGGCGATAGATGTGGTCGACGACGTCACCGCAGGCGAACACGCCCTGGATGTTCGTCGCCGTCGAATTGCGGTGCGGCAGCCGGATGTAGCCGGCCTCGTCGAGGTCGAGCTGGCCGGCGAACGGCTGAGTGTTGGGGGTGTGGCCAATCGCGACGAAGACGCCCTGCACGGCCCGGTCGACAACCTCGTTCGTCTTCAGGTTCCGGAGCTTCACGCCGGTCACGCCTGTCTCCTTCGAGCCGACGATCTCGTCGATGGTCGAGTCGAGGACGAACTCGATCTTCGGATTCGCCTGCGCACGCTCCTGCATGATCTTCGACGCGCGCAGCTCGCTGCGGCGGTGGACGACGATGACCTTGCTGGCGAATTTCGTGAGGAAGTTCGCCTCCTCCATCGCCGAGTCGCCACCGCCGACTACGATGATCTCCTTCCCTTTGAAGAAGAAGCCGTCGCACGTCGCGCAGTAGGAGACGCCGAAGCCCTGAAGGTTCTTCTCGGTCGGGATGCCCATCTGTTTCGCGGACGCGCCCGACGCGATGATGAGCGCGTAGCACTCGTAGATCTTCGAGTCGGTCGTGATCTCGAACGGATGCCTGGTGAGGTCCACCTTCTCGACCTGCTCGATCTTGAATGCGGCGCCGAAGCGCTCCGCCTGCTGGCGCATCAACTCCATCAGTTTCGGCCCGAGGATCCCCTCGGGGAAACCGGGGAAGTTCTCGACCTCGGTGGTGATGGTCAACTGTCCGCCCGGCTGCATCCCTTCGATGACGAGCGGGGCCATATTTGCGCGGCCGAGATAGAGCGCCGCAGTGCATCCGGCAGGGCCGGATCCGATGATGATGATCTTGTAATCAGTGACTCGTTCCATGGCGGGCGGGATTGTATCCCGGGCGTTTGGGGCGGGCGTGCGCGCCGCCACGGATGGCGGGTGACGGCAGTGGTCAGTGGCCAGTGGTCAGTGGCCAGTGGTCAGTGGTCAGTGGTCAGAAGGGAAAACGCCGGCTAACGACTAACGACTAACGACTGATCAGAGCAGCTTCTTCAGCTCCTCGCCCATCACGCTCTTCTGCCAGTTCCGCATCGCGGGCACGTCGAGGTGACCCTCGGTCGCGATGGCGGAGAGGACGTGACGCGGGGCCAGGATCGACGCCTCGATCCCGAGCTCCTTCGCGAACCGGTCACGGACCTTCTTGAGCTTCTCGATCCGGGCCTCGAGCGCCTTGTCGCGGATCCACGGCTTCCGCTCGCCCCTCTCCGGAAGCGATTCCTCCGGCCGCTCGAGCGCTGTACGGACGAGCCGCACGATCTCGCCGCCATAGCGATCGGAGTGGTACTTCGAGACGGACTTGATCGACGCGAGCTCCCGTACGGTCGGCGGCTTCTCTTTCGCGATGTCGATGATCGACTCGTTCCCGATGACCCGGAACGTCGGGCGGTCGGCCCGCCTCGCCAGCGCGTCACGCCAGAGGTAGAGCTCGTGCAGGACCGCGAGCGCCCTGCGGTCGAGGCCGCTGATGTTCTTCATCTTGCGCCACGGCTCGGAGTCCTCCTCGGCTTCGCGGAAGCGGATCGATTCCATCCGGTCGGACTCTTCGAGCGCCCACTCCCACCGGCCCAGCCCGCGCAACTCCGCTTCGAGTCGCTCGGCCAGAGCCGCGAGGTAGCGCGTGTCCATCGCCGCGTAGGCAAGCATGTCCGGCGGCAGCGGGCGCATCGCCCAGTCGGCACGCTGGTGGGCCTTGTTCACCTTCACGCCGAAGTGGCGCTCGAGGAGCGCCGCGAGCCCGAACGCTTCGTACCCGAGGAGTTGGGCGCAGACGGACGTGTCGACGAGGTTCCGGACGACCCAGCCGAAGTCGCGATTCATGATGCGCAGGTCGTAGTCGCCACCGTGAAAGACCTTCCGGATCGAAGCGTCGTTGAGCATCGCGCCGAACCGCGCGAGGTCGATCTTCGCGAGCGGATCGATCACGAAGTCCTCGCTCGACACGGTCATCTGGATCAGACAGACCTTGTCGAAGTACGAGTGCAGCGAATCCGCCTCGGTGTCGACGGCGACGACCGCCTGCGAGCGGGTCGCGTCCAGCGCGGCGTCGAACTCTTCCTGCCGGTCCACCCACTTCATTCGTGAACCACCATTCCCGGCAGCCCGATCGAGACCAGCCGCTCGTTCAATGAATGACGGTCGAACTCAGGCAGCGCCATGATCCGCCGCGCCGAGACCTCGTCCTCCGCGACGATCAGGAGGAGGGCGAAGTCCTCCGCGGACGGGACCCGCACCTCCCCTTCGCGGCCGTCGATCGTCGCTGCTTTCGCGCCAGCGACCATCCTTCCGTACAGCGCGTTGCTCGCGACCAGCACGTGCACCCGCACGTCCCCTTCCTCGTCGACGAAGTGCAGCGGGATGAGGTCGAGCTCTTCGGCCGAGTCGAGCTCGTCCCGGTCGACGCGAAAACCGCGGTGGGTCCCCATCATCACGACCTGGTTCTTCTGCTCCGGCTTCAGGACGGCGATCAGGTCGATCGGACCGCTCGAGACCTCGGCGCCCAGCCAGCCGGAGAGCGCCACGTTGCCGACGAACATGAAGTCGATCCGCAGCCGACCGAGGAGGTCGGCCGCCGCCGACAGGGCGCGCCCATGGCGCGCATCACTCCGAATCACAGGCATCGGATGGAGAGATAGCACGGATCTGCCGTAGACGGAAAGGTCGGGACCCGGCGTGGCAACGATCGCTCCACCCTTCAGCCCGCAGCGCTCTTTCTGATCTGGACGACGAGAAAGGGGTTGGCGCGCGTTCCGGCAATCCAGCGCAGCCCCGGCACCGCAAGGAGGCGGAACCAGAGGGTGATCGGCAGTGCTCCGAGCCGGCCGTACCAGTAGCGGCCGACCTGCTGAAACGCGAACCGCCGGTGCGGGGTGAGGGCGCGGATCGCGGCGCCGGGTGCCTCCTCGTTCACGAGCCGGCGGATCTCGCCATACGTCGGAAGGAACCCTTCGTCGAGTCGATGCCACCGCGCTCGGCCACCGGCCACGTTGTGCCAGAAATCGATCGGGAAGGCGCCGTTCGGGCAGTCGATGAAGAGGCTGCCGCCGGGCCGGACGACCCGCAGCAGCTCGCTCACGTACTTGCGGCGCAGGGTGTCCCGTTCGGGAAGCGGCCGCACGGAGTACGTCGCACCTCCGGTCTCGGCGACCCCGATGTGCTCGATCACCCCCGACGAGATCACGGTGTCGAACCAGCCGTCGCGGAACGGGAGGGCGAGAGCGCTCGCAACGGCGAGCCGGTCGCGATGCTCTCTCTCGCGCCACTGCCATTTGCGGAGTGCGGAGAGGTCGATGCCCCAGGCCTCGAATCCCCTCTCGGCGAGGAGGTCGACCGAGAGCCCGTTCCCGCAGCCACAGTCGAGGACTCGCGGGCCGTCCGTGAGACGAGTCAGGTAGAACTGATCGATCCTCCAGCGGGTCCCGAAGACTTCCTGCGCGAGTCCGCGCTCGTGCTCGGGCGTCAACGTCGATCCAGGCTCGAAGACGTCGTAGTAGGCGCCCTCGGAAAAATCGGTGATGCCACCGTCGATCGGATAGCTGCGGCCGCAGCGCGTACATTGGAGTGACGCCGATCCCACGACGTCGCCGCGGCAGACGGGGCAGATGAAGGTCATCGCGCGCGGTTCCTCGATCGACGCGCCGGCGAGAAAGGAGACGCAGACACCGCCGCTGACAGCCAGGCCGCCGAGGCGATGGCAGCCACCTGCACGACGCGCAGCGCCCAGACGTACTCTGCGAACGGCCCGACGCCAACCTCCGTCATCGGCGTGACGAACGGGATCCGTCGCGGACCCCAGCGGAACAGCGCGTCACCGGCCGCGGCAGTCGCGACGCCGGCGTAGTCGAGGAAGAGCGCTCCCTCGGTGATCAGCAGGTCCCACACGAGCACCCAGGCGACGGCCGCGGCGACGACCTTGCCCGGGAGGTGTCGGAGGACGATCGCGACGATGATGCCGAACCAGAGCGGTGCGACGGTGTACCAGTACCACCCCTCCTTGCCGCCGGCAGCAAGCGTGCCGTCGAGTGCCCGTGAATACGCTGCGACGTTCGCCAGCTGTGCGACCGCGAACGCCGCAGCCGCCGCGAGACAGACGGCGATCAGCCCGGGGTAAGGCCGGATGTTCCTGATCACCGTGATCGCGACGAGCACCGCGAGCGGGCCGAGGTAGAGCGCGATCGCGAGCGGCCGAAGCGCGTCGCCGTGCTGGCCGCTCATCCAGGCGAAACTGGCGATCGTCACCTTCGCCATGCCGCTCCAGTCGATCGCGGCGAGGTTCATCGACGGAACCGAATCCGCGGGGTCGAACATGAAGAGGCCGAGCGGGTTCCGCGTCCGGCGGGCGAGGTCGAAGAGCGTCAGCGCGATCGCAGTGGCGCCAGCCGCCATGACGGAGAACCGCCTCGACCATGGCGTCTTCTGCACCCACCAGAGCGCAAAGACGCCGACTGCCGCCGGCCAGGAGTACAGCTTCACCGCGAGCGCCAGCGCCCAGGCGAG
>JBAQWH010000137.1:0-2156 GCA_049298815.1 Thermoanaerobaculia bacterium
CGCAGAGCTGGGCCAGTCGGCGCAGCGCGCGGCCTGGGTCCAGTCGACCTACATCACCGGCGACACGCAGATGATCGCGGCGCGGGAGAACGAGCGGTTGATCACCGCCGGCGTCGAGCTCGCGAAAGAGGCGGCCCGCTTCGACGGGCTCGAGCTTCCGTACGACACGCGCCGCAAGCTCGACCTCATCAAGCTCGCCCTCACCTCCCCCGCCCCGTCGGATCCCGCGCTCACCGCCGAGGTCGCGCGCATCGCCTCGGAGCTCGAAGCGACCTACGGCTCGGGCAAGTACTGCCCTCCCGGCAAGAGCGGGGACGACTGCCTCGACATCGGTGAGATCACCAACATCCTCCGCTCCAGCCGCGATCCGCAGAAGGTCCTCGACGCCTGGCGTGGCTGGCACACGGTCTCGCCGCCGATGAAGGCCGATTACGGCCGCTTCGTCGAGCTGATGAACCAGGGGGCCAGGGAGCTGGGCTACCCCGACGCCGGTGCGATGTGGCGCTCCAAGTACGACATGGCGCCGGACGCCTTCGCGGCCGAGATCGACCGCCTCTGGGGCCAGGTCAAACCGCTCTACGACTCGCTCCACTGCTACGTCCGCTGGAACCTCACGAACAAGTACGGCGAGAAGGTGGTTCCCCCAGGACAGCCGATTCCCGCTCACCTCCTCGGGAACATCTGGGCGCAGGAGTGGGGCAACATCTACGACCTCGTCGCGCCGAAGAACACCTCGAGCGGCTACGACCTCACGAAAATCCTCCAGTCCCGTAAGGACATCGACGAGCTGGGGATGGTCCGGATCGGCGAAGGCTTCTTCACGTCGCTCGGCTTCGCACCCCTCCCGAAAACCTTCTGGGAGCGCTCGATGTTCAAGCAGCCGCGCGACCGCGAGGTGGTCTGCCACGCGAGCGCCTGGGACATCGACGATGTGGACGACCTCCGCATCAAGATGTGCATCGAGGAGAACGCCGAGGACTTCACGACGATCCACCACGAGCTCGGCCACAACTTCTACCAGCGCGCGTACAACAAGCAGCCGTTCCTCTACAAGAACAGCGCGAACGACGGCTTCCACGAAGCGGTCGGCGACACGATCTCGCTGTCGGTCACGCCGGCGTATCTCGTCAAGATCGGCCTGATCAAGAGCGAGCCACCCGCTTCGGCGGATGTCGCCCTCCTCCTCAAGGACGCGCTCAACAGCCTCGCGTTCCTCCCCTTCGGCGTGATGATGGACAAGTGGCGCTGGCAGGTGTTCTCCGGTGAGACGACCCCGGACGAATACAACAAGGCGTGGTGGGAACTGCGCCGTCAGTACCAGGGCATCGCCCCTGCGGGCGACCGCGGCGAGGAGTTCTTCGACGCCGGCGCGAAGTACCACATCGCGGCGAACGTCCCGTACGCGCGCTACTTCCTCGCGCGCATCCTGCAGTACCAGTTCCACCGCTCCCTCTGTCAGATGGTCGGATACGAGGGGCCGCTGAACCGCTGCTCGATCTACGGCAACAAGGAAGCCGGCGCACGGCTCGCGAAGATGCTCGAGATGGGGGCCAGCCGGCCGTGGCCCGAGGCACTCGACGCACTCACCGGCCAGAAGCAGATGGACGCGACGGCGATCGTCGACTATTACCGTCCGCTGCTCAGCTGGCTCGACGAACAGAACAAAGGGAAGACCTGCGGCTGGTAGAACCTTCGAGGCCGGGAGCGGTCACGCTCCCGGCCTCGAGTCCTCGACATGGCTCGTCTCGTCTCGATCGTTTTCGATTCCGACTTCGGCGAACAGCTGGAGAAGCTGGCCTTCCGCTGTCCGGTCTGGATCGTCGACACGCCCGACAACCTCGGCGCGGCCGAGGGTGTCTGGACGCGGATCGCCGAGTGGCCGCACATCAGCGTCACGATGTTCCGCCAACCCGAAACCACGTTCTCGCGCGGCGACTGGCGACGGCTTCTCGACCAGATCTCGTTTCAGGAGAAGTCGGTCGAGACGGTCGACGTGATCGGCACCGCCCTGACACCGTCGGCGCGCGCGGCCTTCGCCGACGAAGGACTCGAGCACTTCACCGAGACCGACACCGGCTTCAAAGCATCGAAGCGACACCCGACATTCAGCGGCATGCGCGGCTGAACCGCCGGAGAGCGGGCGAAAGTGGACGGCG
>JBAQWH010000138.1:0-2379 GCA_049298815.1 Thermoanaerobaculia bacterium
CGGTCGCTCCGCATCGCGCCGATGGCGGTCGGCGCAGCCATCCGCCTCGGCGACTCGCTGCAGGAAGGGGCGTCGCGGTTCTACGCCGAGATCCTCCGGATCCGCCAGCTCCTCGAGATGGCACGAACGCAGAGCCCGATGCTCTTCCTGCTCGACGAAGTCCTCGCCGGCACGAACTCGCACGACCGGCGGATCGGCGCCGAAGCGATCGTGAAGGGGCTGATCGAGCGCGGCGCGGTCGGGCTCGTCTCGACGCATGACCTCGCGCTCGCCACGATCGCCGACGAGCTCGCGCCCCGGGCCGCCAACGTCCACTTCGAGGACCACCTCGAGGAAGGACGTGTGGTGTTCGACTACCGCATGCAACCCGGAGTCGTGACGCGCAGCAACGCGCTGGAGCTCATGCGGAGCGTCGGCATCGAGGTGTGAGGGGGCAGTCGTTAGTCGTCAGTGGTTAGTCGTTAGTGGTTAGTCGTTGGTAGTTTGAGCGAGGGCCTGCGGCTGAGGCTGGCTGCTTCTCTACTAACGACTAACCACTGACGACTAACGACTCCCCCATCCCTCCTCCCTCCCCTCCCTGAAATTCTCTTGACACCCATGCCGTTCATGCATAAAG
The DNA here is from genome assembly GCA_049298815.1 of Thermoanaerobaculia bacterium. Taxonomy (GTDB): domain Bacteria; phylum Acidobacteriota; class Thermoanaerobaculia; order Gp7-AA8; family Gp7-AA8; genus JBAQWH01. Next base: position 617 of record JBAQWH010000138.1, read on the forward strand.
ATTCGTGCCGATGAATATTCATGCTAACGGAGATGCGATGCGCAGACGCGAGGAGATCCTTCGCGTGGTGCGCGGCCAGGCCGTCCACTCCCAGGACGAGCTTCTGGCCCTTCTCCGCACGCGTGGGTTCGCCGTCACCCAGCCGACGCTCTCCCGCGACCTGCGCGAGCTTGGCGTCATCAAGACTCCGGCGGGGTACGTCTCCCCGGACGATCTCGCACCGGTCGCGCACCTCGTCACGCGGGAAACGCGCTCTCACCGGCTCGAGCAGATGCTCGCCGACTCGATCGTCTCGGCCGAGGCTGCGATGAACCTCGTCGTCCTCCGGACACCGCCTGCGGCGGCCCAGCCGGTCGCGAGCGCGATCGACGACGCCGACATCGACGACCTCCTCGGGACCGTCGGCGGCGATGACACGATCTTCCTCGCGTTCCGTTCGCCCTCTTCCGCGGCCGCCTTCGTGCGCCGCGTTCATTCGATCGCCGGCCTCACGCCGGCGCGACGTACCCGCGCCTAGCGCGGGGCCGTGTCCGGAACCCAGCCATGAAAAATCTCGCACTCGTTACCCGTGTCCCCATTGCCGACGCCCATCCGGAGCCAACCCGCGTCGCCGTCGCCGGCGCGACCGGCTACGCCGGCGCGGAGCTCGTCTCGATCCTCGCGCGCCACCCGCACGTCGAGGTCGGGCCGCTCTTCTCGTCCGGCAGCCGCGGACCGGTGAGCCCGTCTCATCCCGAGCTCCTCGCGGAGCCCTGGAGCCTCGACGCGCTCTTCGGCAGCGGCGCGGAGGTCGTCTTCCTCGCGACCCCGAACGAGGTCTCGGCCGAGATCGTCCCGCAGATCCTCGAGCGCGGGCTGCGGGTCGTCGACCTCTCCGGCGCCTTCCGGCTGACCGAGCCCTCGCTCTATCCGGCGTGGTACGGCTTCGATCACGGGAACCCGGGGCTTCTGAAGGAGGCCGTCTACGGTCTCACCGAGTGGTGCGACGGCGACCTCGAGAAGGCCCAGCTGGTCGCGAACCCCGGCTGCTATCCGACCTCGATCCTCCTCGCGCTCCGGCCGCTCACGTTCGTCATCGACCGCTCGCAGCCGGTCATCTGCGATTCGAAGAGCGGTGTCTCGGGCGCCGGCAAGAAGTCGGACGTGGCCTGGTCGTTCGCCGAGCTCTCCGGCAACTTCAAGGCGTACGGCGTCGGCCATCACCGGCACGAGCCGGAGATCCGGCAGCGGCTCCATCTCGGCGACCGGACGACGCTCGTCTTCGTTCCCCACCTCCTGCCGACCGTGCGGGGCATCCTCTCGACGATCCACATCGGCTTCTCGCAGCCGGTCTCGGACGACGAGGTGATGGCGATGTACGAGGAGGCGTACGGCGACGCACCGTTCGTCCGCGTCCTTCCGGCGGGCAAGCTCCCGGAGCTACGGAACGTGGTCAACACGCCGTTCGCGGAGATCGGCTTCACGCTGCTCCAGGGCGGGCGGCGGGCGGTCATCGTCTCGGTCATCGACAACCTTCTCAAGGGGGCCGCGTCGCAGGCAGTCCAGAACTTCAACCGGATGTGCGGCTATCCGGAGACGGCGGGCCTGCTGTGACGAAGATCAAGGTCATCAAGCTCGGCGGATCGCTCCTCGACGACCCGACCCGGCGCGCCTCGGCGCTCCGCCTGATCGCGGACGCCTGGAACGCGTCCGAGCCGGTGGTCCTCGTGCACGGCGGCGGGAAGCACGTCGACACCATGCTCGCGAAGCTCGGCGTCCCGAAG
>JBAQWH010000139.1:0-7243 GCA_049298815.1 Thermoanaerobaculia bacterium
CGGCAGTTCCACGCGCGCCGAGGCGGCTGCACCGGCCGTCGGCCGCACGGCGGTCGCGGTGCTGCCCTTTGCGAATCTGACCGCCGACCCCGAAAACGCGTACCTCGGAGACGGCGTCGCAGAGGACCTTCTGACCGAGCTCTCCAGGATCGGGACGCTGAAGGTCGTCTCGCGCACCTCGGCGATGCGGTTCAGGAACCGGGACCGGAGCATTGGTGAGATCGCAAAGGCGTTGCATGCCGACGTCCTCGTCGAGGGGAGCGTCCGGCGCGTGGGCGAGCGCGTGCGCATCGCGGCGCGGGTGGTGAACGCGCGGAATGACGAGCAGCTCTGGGCCGACGCCTGCGAAGGCGACCTCTCCAACATCTTCGCCCTTCAGAAGGACCTGGCGCTCCATGTCGCTGCGGCTCTCGCGCCGGAGATGTCGAGCGGCGAACGAGCCGGGGTCGGTCAGCCGGCCACCGCGAACGTGGAAGCGTACCGACTGTACCTTCAGGGGCGGCATTGCCTGCTCCGCATGACCGAGGAAGGCCTCCGGCAGGCGATCGAGTACTACGAGCGCGCAGTCGTGGAAGACCCTCACTACGCGCTGCCGCACGCCGGGATCGGCTTCGCCTACATGGTTCTGGGCATGGGCCACGGAGCAGGCACCATCCCACAACGCGAGGCGCAGACGAGAGCGAGACAGGCCATCGATCGGGCTCTGGCCATCGATTCGTCGCTGCCACAGGCGCTTGCGACCGACGCCGCTCTCAGGTTCATGTTCGACTTCGACTGGGCAGGCGCAGAGGCAGGGCTCGAGAAGGCGCTCGTCCTCGGCAGGGACAGCGCGGAGACGTACGGTGTTTACGGACTGCTTCTCGGCGCGCTGGGGCGATGTGACGAAGCGGTTGCCGCGCAGCGCCAGGCGCACGAGCTCGATCCGCTCCACCCGGTCGTGATGTCCGACATCGCTTCGGCGCTGCTGCGCGCCGGCCGCTTTGACGAAGCGCTCGTGCAGGCAGCGGAGCTCTGCCGGCTCGAGCCGGCGTTTCCGATGGCGCATTCGACGATGGGTTGGGCGTACATCAAGAAGGGACGCTATGAAGAAGGCCTTTCCGCACTCGAGGAGGCGGTCAGGGTTTCGCCCGGGAACACGGTGTTCCTCGGGCAGCTGGGCCAGGCTTACGCCGTGGGCGGACGCACCGGGAAGGCGCGGGAGATCCTCGAGAACCTCCTCGCTCTCGGGACCGAGCGCTATGTCACTCCCTATCATCTCGCTTACGTCTACACCGGGCTCGGTGAGCACGACCGCGCCATCGACTGCCTGGAACGAGCGGTGGACGAACGCGCCGGCGGCGTGTACGGCATCAAGGCGTCATTCCTGTTCACTGACCTGCGCACGCATCCTCGATTCATCGCCCTGCTGAAACGGATGCACCTCGCGACTGACGTTCTTTGCGGCACTGATGATCGATCGACACGATGAATGCCACAGCGTCGACGTCGAGCATCCTGCACATCGTTCAACGGTTCGGTGTCGTCCTGCCGCACGAGGTCTTCTTCGGCCTCCTCTTTGTCAGCATCATTGCAAGCCTCTTAGTGACGGCCGTTCAGGACGCGACTGCTCTCCTGATCTTCTTTGCCTCGTGCCTGACGGTTCTGGGTCTGCATCGGTCCCTGTCTGCTCCTGTTGTTCTCGACCATCTATCTTCGCTGTCACTACCTGATCGACGTGCTCGCCGGGTTCGGCCTCGCCCTGGTGGCTTTCCTTATTGCGACACGATGGGTTCCAGGCCCGTTACGATCGTCGTCTGACCCGGCGTAACGGACTGGTGTCACTCGCCGCTGAACGCAAACGTCAGACGGCGGTTCTCGACCAGCACGGTTGCCTCGCTCGTTCGTGATGCGCGGCGGCGCAGCACCTTGGCTCGCGGGCCGCGTGAGATGATGATTGCCGTGGCGGGCAACTCTCTCCCCGAGCCTCGACCGGCGACTCCATTGCGGTGGAGCATGGTCGCCGAGTCGTTGAGGAGGCCGTACCGGGTGACGATCCCGATGGTCGTTCTCGTCTCGCTCGTTCCGTTGTACCTCTTCATTCCGGAGCTCGCGGGCGAGCGGACACTGCGCGCTCCCGCTTTGTCTCTCGACGACCGCATTCCACAGCAACCCGCCTGGGTCCTCGTCTACGGATCGTTGTACCTGTGGCTGATCCTGCTGCCGGTGTTCGTCGTGCGTCAGGACGCGGCGATTCGCCGCACGCTGTTCGCCTACCTCACGGTCTGGATTGCGTCGTATGTCGTCTTTCTCTTTTATCCGACGATCGCGCCGCGGCCCGACGGCGAAACGGTGACCGGAGAGGGGTTCGCGGCGTGGGGGCTGCGTTTCCTCTATTCATCCGATCCACCCTACAACTGCTTTCCTTCGCTGCACGTCGCGCATTCGTTCGTCTCGGCGATGAGCAGCGGCCGGGTGCACCGCGGTCTCGGGATCGTCGCGTCGGTCTGCGCCTTCTTCGTGGGACTCTCGACTCTCTTCACCCGACAGCACTACATCCTCGACGTCGCAGGCGGCATCGTCCTCGCCTCCGTGGCCTACGCAGTCTTTCTGCGCAAGGTGCGCCGTGAAGACGTTCCCGAGATGGACCGGCGCGTCGCACCGGCCCTCGCGCTTCTCGTCGCCGGGATCGTCTCCGTCTTCATCGGCTGCTACTGGGTGCTTTATCTCCTGGGCGTCGAGGTCTGACGACGGTGGGACCTGCGGATGCAGCGCGCTAAACTCGTGCGGTGCTGTTCACGAAATACCTGCGCGAGGGCGTGCGAAGCGGTGCGATCACGCGAAGCGTTCGCGTCTGGATGAGCCCGCGCGTTCGGGTCGGCAGGCGATACCATTTCGAAGACGGCGAGATCGAGATCGATTCCATCGTACCGATCACGCTCGAACAGGTCACTCCTCGTCTCGCCCGCGAATGTGGCTTCGCGGGCGTAAGCGATCTCCTTAAGGTCGCAAAGCATGGGCGAGGCGAAAACGTTTACCTCGTGGAGTTCCACTACATTGCGCCGAAGAGCGGCCGTTCCTAGGGTCACTTCGGCCCAGCGTCTGATTCCCGTACTACCTCTCTCCCGGCACCCCAGGCCGCGGCGCGATGATCGTCACCTGCTGCGTCTCGTTGTTCGTGACGCTGAGGATTCCCCAGACGCGGTGGAGCGATTGCCCGACGGTGATCTCCATCGAGGCCGTCCCCGGCAGAAGCGTCGTGGTGATGTCGGCAGAGCCGAAGACGATCCCGGGCGCGGCCGTCGTCAGGAGGTCGATGGATCCGCGAATGCCACTGCCTGCGCCCCAGGCGACGCGCTTCATGCCTTCGAGCTGCGGGTCCTCGAAGCTCCAGACGCGCAGCATCAAACGGTACTTCGGATCGTTCGGCACGTCGGGGAAGACGAGCGCTCTCCGGAAGTCGCCCTCGCGTGCAAGCGGCACGTAAGCGCCCGCGTTGTCCGCCTGCTTCGCCAGGTCGCGGACGCGCGAGGATGCACCGAGCATCTCGAACATTCCGCGCGCGGGCCACAGGACCACGCCTGCGGGCGCGCTCACCTTGTCGAGGCGCACTCGCTCCGATCCGCTCGTCGCGCAGGCCGTACAAGGCGCCGCGAAGAACGTCGCCCCACCCTGCGAGAGCCAGTTCTCGGTGGTCCATTGCGACCCGAGTGCACCCGGCCCGTCGTAGGCGACCGGGAAGAGCAGCGGCTCGAACACCGCGCGGTCCGGCGCTGCCGCCGGGTCGTAGTAGGTGAATGCGGTGCGGGCGATCGTCTCCGTCGTCACCCCGTCGAGGGTCTGCGTAACCTTGACGTCGACTACCCCGGGGGAATGCGGCGGCACCTTGACCAGGAGACGACCCCAGTCCGTCCATGGGGTGATCGAAACGGGTGGCTCATTGCCGAACTGCACCGTCGTCGTGGCGTACGGATGCACGATCCAGTCGGCCTCGGTCGTCCGCCTCAGCTCCACGGTCGTCCCGCCCGCAGCCGGAGCACCTGCGGGAAAGATTCGCATCGCGCGCGTGTCGCGTACCACGAGCGTCTCTTCCGCGACGATGTTCGAAGCCCATCCTTCGAGGACGCGGACGCGGTAGACGCCGGGAGGGACGATGCCGATCTGCGCCTCGATCGGGATGAAGAAGGGAATCGCGATGCAGCCTGCGAAGGTGGCGTTCACCAGCTGGATGTCGATCCGGTCGCCAGCGACCGTGACCTTCGGGTCCATCGGGATGCACCAGGTGCTGTAGACGTGTGCCGTGATCGAGCTGCGGTTGTCGGGAGCCGCGGGCTCGAAGCGGATTCCGGCGGCGAAGGCATTGAGCGAGACGAGCAGGGCAGCGAGGATCGAGAACACGCGGATCATGGACGCATCATAGTCATCGGCCGACACGGCGTCCATGGCCCACTCGTCCCCCGGAGGGCGGACCTCCAGGTCCGCAGCCGCCGGACGTCCACGTCCGGCGGCCGTGCGGAGTCGAATCAGACGGCGCGTCTCGGTGTCCTCACAACGCGACCTCCCTGACTGTGCCCGTCTCGACGCCGCGCCTGCGCGAACGTATATCTCGCGGCGGAGGTGCGTCGTGAACTGGTCCCTGATCCTCCTCCTCGTCCTTACCTTCGCGATTCCGCTGCAGGCGCAGACCATCTTCGACGCCGCGAGGAGCGGTGACGTCGCAGCAATCAAGGTGCTCCTGGAGAAGGACCCCGCTCTGCTCGAGGCCAGAGGATCCATGGGGCTGACACCGATCGGCGCCGCCATCCTCGCGGGTCAACGCGAGGCCGTCCAACTGCTGGTCGACGCAGGCGCGGACCTCAACGTTCACGACGACGGCGAAGGGTTCACGCCCCTCGGCCTTGCGGCGTTGCGCGGCGACGAAGCGGTGGCCGCGCTCCTCATCGACCACGGAGCCAGCATCGGCGGGCGCGACTCCTTCGGCGGAACGCCGCTTCATGTCGCCGCGATCGGAGGCCGGCCCGAGGCCGTGCGGCTCCTGCTCGACAGAGGGGCGCATGCGAACGTCCGGTCGAACGACGGCCGGACACCGCTGGCGGTCGCGATCGAAAGAGGAAGAACGGAGGCTGCCGAGGTCCTGCTCTCGCACGGAGCGGATGCGAGCTCGCGCGACTCGAGGGGCGTGACGCTGCTGCAGCGCGCCGTCGTCGCGGACAACGCGGGAATGGTCATGCTCCTCCTCCGCCACGGCGCCGATCCGCAGGTGCGCAGCCCGTACGGGAACACCGCCGTCGACCTTGCCGTGCAGGACGGCAGGAAGGAGATCGTGGCGCTGCTCTCCGGTCCGGAGATGCCCGCGGCTCGGAAGAAGACTCCCGTCATCACCGGACCATACCTGGGCCAGACGCTGCCCGCCGCGTCGCCGCACATGTTCGCTCCGGGAGTCATCTCGACGGAAAGACACGAGCTCAACGCCGTCTTCACGCCCGACGGGAAGGAGTTCTACTTCACGATCCGCGGCGCTTCGGGTTGGACGATCATGACGACGGCGTTCCGCGGCGGCCACTGGACGCCTCCGAAGGCGGCGCCCTTCTCCGGCCGGTGGAGCGACGTCGATCTCTTCATCACCGCCGACGGCCGCCGCCTCTACTTCTGCTCGAACCGGCCGCTGGAGCCACAGGGCTCCGCGACCAAGGACTTCGACATCTGGATGTGCGAGCGGACGGCGGAAGGGTGGTCGACGCCGGTCAACGTCGGCGCGCCGGTGAACTCGGCGGCAGACGAGTTCTATCCCTCGGTGACCAGCGACGGGACGATGTACGTGCAATCCCGTCGTCCCGGCGGTCCAGGCGCCGCGGACATCTGGCGCATCCGTCCCGCCGGAGCACGTCCGGCCGAGGCGGAGTGCCTGCCGTCGCCGGTGAACTCGGCCGGGTTCGAGGGAGACACGCTGGTCGCGCCCGACGAGAGCTGGCTGATCGTCTCGACGAGTCGCGAGCCGAAGTCGGCGCAGGCCGATCTCTTCCTCTCGCTGCGCACGCCGAGCGGCGGCTGGGCGCCGCTGGTCAAGCTCGGCCCGGAAGTCAATTCGCCGGCAAGCAGCGAGAACTGTCCGATGCTCTCTCCCGACGGACGCTTCCTCTTCTTCAGCCGCGGAGGAGACGTCTACTGGGTCGACGCCGTGGTGTTTACCGGCATCGAGGTGGAGAGGACGGAGCCTCAGAGCTGAGGCGACGCGAGAGGGAAGGCGGCTCGTTGTGTTTCAGCGAACGTTCAGCTACGCCGCCCTCCATCAAAGAAGATGGGCCTGACCCCGGGCTTTCCCCGTGGTGAGCGTGATCAGCGGGTCCACGACGGTCCCCAGTCGAACCCGCCGCCGTCGTTCGTGAGGTTGGCCAGCCTCTGTCCGGCGACGTCCACGACGCAGATGTCTTCGTTGGGCGAATCCGGAGTCGTGCAGGCGAACATGATGAAGCGGCCGTCAGGCGACCAGGCCGGATTGCGGATCCCTTTCGCCTCGGCCACCTTCCGGACGCCGCTGCCGTCCGGCGCGATGACCGCGAGGGCCCATCCGGCGTCCGTCGAGGAAACGAAGGCGATCTGGAAGCCGTCGGGCGACCACTCGGGATCGCGGGCATCGAGGCCGACGGGGGTGACTCTGCGAGGGGTGCCTCCGAAAGGAGATACGGCGAACAGCGCTGCCCCGTCCTCGCGGTAAGTCTCGTAGACGATCTCGTTCCCGGCGGGAGACCACGACGGCCACATGTCGGTGAACGTGTCCATGGTCAGTCGCTTCGGCGGGCTTCCTTCGAGGTCGACCACGTAGATTTCGCGCTCCCCGCCGTCGCGCTCGGACCAGAACGCGATCCGGCGCCCATCGGGAGACCACGTCGCCCCGCGGTCCTGCCCGTCGGCGCTGGTGAGCTGTCGGACGTTGGTGCCCTCTGGACTCATCACCGCGATTTCGTCGCCGGTTTCGAGGTACGAGCCGGTGAACGCGATCGAGCTTCCATCGGGTGACCATGCCGGCTCGAAACCGTAAAGAACGCGACGTGGCTCGGAGCCGGGAACGAACTCCTGCGTGAAGACCGTGTGCGGCCCTTTGCGCGTCGACGCGAAGGCGAACCGGCCGGTCAGTTCGCCGATCGAGATGGAACCCGACGGAGGCCCGATCTCACGTGTCATCTCCGCGCGCCACGGCTCTTCCGCAACGCGCTCAGCCGAGGGGTGCGGTGCGGAGGCGGCGGAAGCCTCCACCGAGGCAGCGGAC
>JBAQWH010000140.1:0-6773 GCA_049298815.1 Thermoanaerobaculia bacterium
CGCCGCACATCGAGACCGGGATTCCGGCCCGCTTGCCCGCATCGATCACCATCTTGACCAGCCGCAGGATCGCCGGATGGAGCGGCTCGTACAGATAGCTGACGTTCTCGTTCGAGCGATCGATCGCCAGCGAGTACTGGATCAGGTCGTTGGTGCCGATCGCGAAGAAGTCCGCCTCGGTCGCGAGGAGGTCGGCGATGATCGCCGCCGACGGAACCTCGATCATGATCCCGATCTGGAGGTCCGGGTTGTGCGCGATTCCTTCCGCGTCGAGCTCGGCTCGGAGCTCGCGCACGAGCGTCTTGACCTGACGCAGCTCCTGCACGCCGGAGACGAGCGGGAACATGATCTTGAGCTTGCCGAACGCCGACGCGCGTAGAAGCGCGCGGAGCTGGGTCTTGAACATGTCGCGATGCTTCATGCAGAGCCGCAGCGCGCGAAGTCCCAGGACCGGGTTGTCCTCCTTGGACCCCATGACTTCCTGAGCGAGCTTCTTGCCGCCGAGGTCGAAGGTACGGATGACGCACCAGTCGGGCGCCATAGATTCAGCCAGCCTCTTGTAGATCTCGAAGTGCTCGTCCTCGCTCGGAAGATCCGGGCTCTTCGAGATGTAGAGGAACTCCGAGCGGTACAGGCCGATCCCTTCGGCGCCGTACTTCATCGCGTCGCCGAGCTCCTCGGTGAGCTCGATGTTCGCCTGGAGCGAGATCCGGTGATGGTCCTTGGTGGTCGCGGGCAGAGGGCGGTTCTCGAGGAGCCGGGTCTCGGCTTCCTCGTGACGCGAGACCCTGCTGCGGTACTCGGAGACGAGCGCCGGTGTCGGGTTGACGATGATCGTCCCCTCGTACCCGTCGACGATGATGAGCTCTTCGTTGTCGACGATCTTGGTCAGGCGCGGGACGCCGATGATGGCGGGCATGAAGAGCGACTTCGCGATGATGGAGGTGTGCGACGTCCTGCCGCCGGCCTCGGTGGCGAAGCCGACGATCGGCCTGCGGTTGAACTGGATCGCGTCCGAGGGCGTGAGGTCATCCGCGATGATGATCACGTCGTGCGCGATCTCCGAGAGGTCGTGCTGCGAGAGGCCCTGCAGGTTCTCGAGCATCCGCTCGGCGACGTCCTTCACGTCGGCGACCCGCTCGCGCAGGTAGTCGTCCTCGAAGCTGGCGAAGCGCGCCTGCAGCTCTTCCTGCACCTCGGCGAGGGCCCACTCCGCGTTGACCTGCTCGTCCTGGATCTTCTGCACGACCTTGTCCGCGAAAGAGGCGTCGCTGACGATCATCGCGTGCGCTTCGAAGATCTGGGCGTACTCGTCGCCCATCGAGCGTGCGACCTTCTGTTTGAGGTCGAGCAGCTCGTCATGCGTGGTCTTGAGCGCAGAGGCGAAGCGACCGACTTCGACTTCGACCTGATCTTCGCTGATCGGCACCCGGTAGACCGAGGCGACGCGCTTCTCGATGATCAGCGCACGGCCGATCGCGATGCCTGGCGAGGCACCCATCCCCTTGTAGGTCCGGATGTCGCGTCGGGTCTGAGCCCCGGCGCGGGCAAGTCGGTCGCTGGCCATCGGTCGGTCTCGTTTCCTGGTACTCGGTCCTGGCCGTGCGGGAGCTCAGGACGTCAGAGGCGGGGTCATTCTACTTCGTCGAAACGCGCCTCGATCAGTTTCTCGACGGCGTCCAGCGCTTCGCGCTCGTCGTCGCCGTCGGCGATGACCCTGATGCTCGATCCGCGACCCGCCGCGAGCAGAAGGATGCCGAGAATCGACTTGCCGTCGACTTCCTCGTCGCCTTTTCTGATCTTGATGTCGGCGCGGTAGCGGGCCGCGGTGTGGACGAGCTTCGCCGCAGCGCGCGCGTGAAGACCGAGTTTGTTGCGGATCTCGATGTCCCGCTCGATCACGCTTCCGCCCCAGTACGCTTTTCGGAGTCGAGGAACTCCGATGCGACGCGAATCGCCTTCGAGCCTTTCTCGCTGATGACGTGCGCGAGCGTCGCGAGGTCCTTCGCTTCCTGCTTGACCATCGCAAACTTCACGATCATCGGCAGGTTGACGCCGGTCACGATCTCGACCCGGCCCTGCTCGAGAAACGAAAGACTGATGTTGCTGGGCGTGCCACCGAACATGTCGGTGAACACGATGACTGCACGGTCGCGACCGACGCGCTCGAGAGCACCGCGAATCTTCTCGCGCGCCTCGTCGACCGTGTCGTTCCATTCGAGCGGGACCGCTTCGATCCCGCTTACGTCCGCCTCAATCTGGCGGGCGGCGTTGAGCAGCTCGTACGCGAGCTTGCCATGTGTGACGATCAATGCACCGATCAACCGGGACCCCTCCCTGCGGGCCGGTCATCATAAAGGATTTCCGCTCGCCCGTTGTTCCAGGCGCTCGAGGGGAAGCAGATCCGGATCGCGGTGAGCCAGCAGTCCGGCAGCACCGCAGTTCCCCGACCTTCCAGGGACCGTGAGGGCTGCCTCTCCGGCACTATCGCTTGCAGTCGCGATGCACGATCTCCACGGAGTACCCCGCGGCCGCGAGATCGTCCGCGAGGCGCTGGCCGATCGCGACCGACCGGTGCTTCCCTCCCGTGCAGCCCACGCCGATCGAGAGATAGCTCTTCATCTCCTTTCGGTAGCCCGGCAGGACGTAGGCGACGAAGTCGTAGAGCCTCCTGTAGAACTCGTCGTAGTCGGGCTGCGCCTGGAGGTAGTCGATGACCTCCTGGTCAAGCCCGGTCTTCGGTCGCAGTTCGGAGATGAAGTGCGGATTTGGCAGGAACCGGACGTCGAACATCAGGTCGACGTTGTACGGCAGGCTGTACTTGAAGCCGAAGGTGATCACGGTGATCAGCATCGTCGGCTCGTGTCCCGGGATCTGGAATCGCCGCATGATCTCGGCCTTCAGTTCGTGCACCGAGAACTGCGAGGTGTCGAGGACCATGTTCGCGAGCGACTTGACCTCGGTCAGCGATTCGCGCTCGGAGCCGATCGCGTCGATCAGCGGCAGGTCCTTTGCGACCGGATGCGGCCGGCGGGTCTCCGAGTACCTCCGCGCCAGGACCTCGTCACTCGCTTCGAGAAAGATGAGGACGCACTGGGGAACGAGCTTCTGCAGGCGCTCGCGGTAAAACGTCGGGAACAGGGTGGCGAAGTCGTGAGTCCGGACGTCGACGACGATGCCGATCCGCGTCGCGCGCTCGTGAGTGGTCACCTCTTCGAGGTACGGCTCGATCAGGTGGATCGGAAGGTTGTCCGTGCAGTAGAAGCCGAGGTCTTCGAGCGTCGACTGCACGTAGCTCTTGCCCGAGCCGGAAAGCCCGGTGATGACGACGAGATACTCCGGTGCGTTCATCGCCTCTCTCACCGCGCCCCGCGCCGCCCGCCCGGATCCTGGTTCAGGCGCGACTGAGCCTGCATGCTGCGCATCTCCGAGCTGCGAAGCTCTTCCTTGTTCGACGATGGCAACCCATCCGTCATCACGCCGCTCTGCCGCGCGATCTGCTCGTCGATCCTGCGCGTGAAGTCGCGCGCCGAATCGTAGCCCTGCAGTTTCATCAGATGGTTCCTCGCCGCGATCTCGACGAGAAGCGCGAGGTTCCTCCCCGATGCCACCGGCAGCCGGACGTACGGCTTCGAGACCCCGAGGAGGTCGTAGGTCTCCCCGCTCACGCCCAGCCGGTCGTACTCGGTCCCCTCGGCCCACTTCTCGAGTTTGACCACGAGGTCGATCGGCTTGACGTCGCGCGTGGAAGCGACGCCGAAGAGGTCCTTGATGTCGATGATCCCGATGCCGCGAAGCTCCATGTGATGCCGCAGCAGGTCGTTCGAGTAACCGAGAAGCACGCCGTTCGGGTGGCGCTTGATCACGACCAGATCGTCCGCAATCAGTCGGTGGCCGCGGTAGATGAGGTCGAGCGCGCATTCGCTCTTGCCAATGCCGCTGTCGCCAAGCAGCAGGACTCCGATGCCGTAGACGTCGAGCAGCCCGGAATGCTGCGTGACCCGCGGCGCCATCTTCTCTTCGAGGACGTAGGTCGCCCGCGTGATCGTCGTCGACGACATTGCAGGAGTCGAGAAGAGTGGCACCGAACGCTTCTCGCACTCGATCCGGAACTCCTCGAGCGGGGCGATTCCCTTCGTTACGATGAAGCACGAGATGTCGAGCCCGCTGACCTCGCGAACCCGCTTCTCGCGCAGCCGCGGCGGCAGGCTCTGCAGGTACTTGACCTCCGACTCACCGATGATCTGCACGCGCCACTGCTTGATGTACTCGTAGTACCCGGCGAACGCGAGGCCCGGCTTCTGGACGCGTGGCCGCGCGATGACGCGGCCGAGGCCATCGTCCCCGGTGATCAGCTTGAGCTGAAGGTCGTCGAGCTCTCCCGTGAGGAGCGCTTCGACGGTGGTCTCGATGTAGTCTTCGTTCTCCGGCATGCGAGACGGTATGGTACCGCCGAACCACACGGGATCCGGCGACACCGTGGGGCCGGTCGCACTGCGGCGAGAATGACGACGCTGACCCTCCCCTGCCGTACGATTGAGCCCTCGTCCATGAACACCAGCGTCATCCGCGCCGCCGCCGTCGTCTTCATCGCGTCGTTCTGCACGCTCGTCGTCGAGCTCGTCGCGGGCCGCGTTCGCTTCGTGGACGAAGTCGCAGGGTGAGTCATCCCGTCCAGCTCCGGGCCATCCCGCCGATCGGGCGCAGAGCGGCGCTCGATCTCGTCGCCGCTCCGGGGGCAGCTCTTCTCGAAGGATGGTCCGACGAGCCCGGGTGGCGCGTGATTCTGCCGTGGCCGGAGCGAACCGTCGACCGGACGTGGTCAAACGCCGCGGGCTGGCGGTCGGTCGTCGATCAGGTGACGTCGGCGCCCACATGGTTCGCGGACCCGCTCCCAGGCGCGCCCTTCCTCGGGGGGTGGGTCGGCTACCTCGCGTACGACGTCGGCGCGCTCCACGAAACGGCGGAGCTGCACGAGGAGCTGACTCCCGAGCCGCCCGTCTGGTTCGCCAGGCACAGCGCCGGGATCGTGGTTCGTCCCGATGGGCAGCATCACCTGTTTGCACCGGAGCCCGACCTCGCGAGGTACGTGCGTGAGCTCGACGCGGCCCTCGCGGCCATCGACGACACACTCAGGCCGCGTGTTGCCTTCGGTTCTGCGACGCTGGACGACTCGCTCGCTGGAAGCGCGTACGCGCGAGCCGTCGACTCCATTCGGGAGTCGATCGCCTGCGGCGACGTTTACCAGGTGAATCTCACACGTCGCTTCCGAGCCTCCGTCGCCGTCGAGCCTCGTGACCTCTATCTCGCCATGACCGGCGAGGACCCACCACGGTGCTCGGCACTGCTCCAGGGAGACGGATGGACGATCGTCAGCGCGTCACCCGAGGTCTTTCTTCGCTTCGACCGGCGTGCGGGCATTGCGGAGTCGCGGCCGATCAAGGGGACCATTGCTCGCGAAGGGCAGGACGTCGCGGAGATCGCGGCGCTTCAGGCGAGCCTCAAAGACGACTCCGAGCACCTGATGATCGTCGACCTCGTCCGGAACGACCTCGGCCGCGTCGCCCCGCCCGGCCGCGTGTCGGTGACCGAATACAAGACGGTGAGAACCCTGCGCCACGTCCATCACCTCGAGTCGACCGTCCGCGCCGACGGTCTCGAAGGGCGGACTCCAGCCGACCTGCTCGACGCGCTGTTCCCCGCCGGCTCGATCACCGGGGCGCCGAAGCGAGCCGCAGTCCACACGATCCGCAGGCTCGAGCCTGTGCCGCGCGGCGTGTACACCGGCGCGATCGGGTTCCATGACGATCGCGGACGGATGGAGCTGAGCGTTGCGATCCGCACCGCGATCGCAACCGAAGCCGAGGTCCGGTATCACGCCGGAGGAGGCATCGTCTGGGACTCCGACCCGGATGCCGAAGATGCCGAGTGCCGCGCGAAGTCGGTCGCATTCCTCGACTTCATCCGGAGGAAGCGCGAATGAGAGTCCCGGTGGATGCACCCGCAGTGCGTCATGGCGTCGGCCTTTTCGAGACGATGCTCGTGATCCGCGGGCGTGCAGCCCTCGCCGATGCTCACTTCCAGCGGCTCGCATCGACTGCGAAGAGACTTCAGTTCGCCGCCCCTCAGCGCACGGAGTTCGACCGGCTGCTGCACTCGCGGGTGCAATCCCTCGCGACCGTCCCGGAAGCGGCCGTGCGAATTCAATGGCTCGCGCTGTCGAACCCGCACGACGACGCTGCCTCGTGGAGGATGTACGCGAGCGCAGGCCCGATCCCTTCTGCGACGCTCGCGAGACGGCGCAATGGTCGCGCCGCCTCGATGCCCCGCGAAACCATACGCAGTCTCCCTTTTGCCAAGACCACGTCGTGGCTCGTCGAGACTCTCGCGCTTCGCGACGCGCTGGCGTCGGGAGCCGATGAGGGGCTGTTCGTCGATGCCCGCGGACGAATCCTCGAGGGGACGTCGACCAACGTCTTTGCGGTGAGCGGCGATCGCCTGATCACCGCACCCGAGGGGTCCGTGCTCCCGGGAACGGTGCGCGCCTGGGTCCTCTGCAACGCGGCGAGGATCGGGTGGCGGGTCGTCGAGCGGCCTCCGTCTCGCGAGGAGATCCTCGGCGGCTCCTTCCTGACCGGCAGCCTCACGAAGATTGTGCCGCTGCGCCGTCTGGACGGCGTCGCGTGCGCACCGCTGCCCGGCCCGGGGTTCGAGACTCTCCGCAGCTCCTTCCGTCGAGCCGCCGCAGGTCGGGATCAGGCGGCGTCGTAGGC
>JBAQWH010000141.1:0-15165 GCA_049298815.1 Thermoanaerobaculia bacterium
GTCCTATACCGCCGCGTCGCCCTGATCGGGTTTCGGCCGCGTCAGTGCATAGATGATTGCGCCGACCGTGAGTGCTATCCCCGCGGCCATGAGCTTGTAACGATCGAGGCTCACGACGAACACCATCGAGACGAGCACGCCGAGGATCGGGATGACGAGCCCCGGCGTTTGGAACCCTTCGTTGAGACGGCGGAGGCGAGGAACTGCGAGACAGGTGGCGAGGTAGGTCGCGAGGCGTGCGACGGCCGAGAGCAGCGCGAGCTGCCGGAACGAGCCCGCAAGGGCGAGTGCCAATGCGACGCTCGCGTGGACTGCGATCGCGTACGTCGGCGTGCGGAACTTCTCGTGGACGTACGAGAGATACGGAATCCGCCGGTCGAGCGACAGCGCGTAAAGCATGCGCGATCCCTCGAGCATCGTCCCGGAGTTGGTCCCCGCCATCGACAGGAGGGCGCCGACCGTGACGATGATCGCGCCGACCGGCCCGATGATGGCCGCCGCCGCGGACGCGATCGGCGTGTCGCTCGTCGAAAGGTCGGGGAGTGCCGACATCGCCCCGAGCTGCACCAGCACGTAGATGGCTGCGATCGCGAACGTGCCGGCGAGCAATGCGGTCGGAAGGTCGCGCTTCGGATTCTTGAACTCGCCGGCAGGCACTCCGAGGTTCTCGAATCCCGCGTACGCAAACAGCATGAATAGCGCTGCGTCGATCCACTGCGTTCCGGGCCCCGGCAAATGGAGCGACGCGGGGATCGGGTTCGTGCGCCAGACCACGAGGGCAAGGATGATGAAGCCGATCAGCGGCAGCAGCTTTCCCCACGTGAAGACGTAGATCGACGCCGCACCGTAGCGGACTCCGACGAAATGGATCGCCGCCAGGATCACGATCGTGCCGACGATCACCGCCGCCCGCGCGGCGCCCTCCTTCAGCGAGGGGAACAACAGAGCGAGCGCGAGGACGAACCCGTTCGAGAGCGACGCCAGCGAGGTCACGCGCGCGAGCCAGTTCATGAATCCGGTCTCGAACCCGATGAAGTCGCCGAACGCCGACCTGGCGTAGAGATACGCGCCGCCCGGCTTGTCGAAGTGGCTCGCTGCTTCAGCGAAACAGAGCACCAGGATGAACACCGGCACCGCGAACAGGAGCGGCGCCCAGAGCGAGAACGGACCGAGGAGCCTGTACGACTCGTAGGGGAGCAGGAAGACGCCCGAGCCGACGACGGCGTTGATGCACATCGCCACGAGGCCCCAGAAGCCGACGGTCCGGATCAGTTTCGCGTGCTCGTGTTCTGTCATTCGCTCTCCTCGAAGACGTTCACCACAGAGGCACAGAGAACACAGAGGTGCACAGAGATTGTTGTTTGCGCTGCACTCTCTGTGCTCCCTCTGTGTTCTCTGTGCCTCTGTGATGCGGTGTTTCTCAGCGTTTGTAGCCCTTCCCTCGCAGCACCTCGCCCGGGAACGCGCCGGTGAGTTTGCCGTCGCGGAGAACCGGGGTGCCGTTGACGATCACGTGCTCGACGCCGACCGAGAAGTGGTGCGGGTCGTCGAAGGTCGACTTGTCCGCGATGGTGTCGGGGTCGAAGACGACGACGTCGGCGATCATCCCGGGACGCAGCACGCCGCGGTCGTGGAGGTTGACGCGCGCCGCCGCCTGCGAACTGAATCGCCGGACGGCCTCTTCGACCGAGAACAGCTTCTCCTCGCGCACGTACTTCGCGAGGATTCGCGGGAACGTCCCGTACGCGCGGGGGTGGATCGCCGAGCCGGCGGCGCGGGCGGCAGGTGAAGGGGAGCCGGAGTCGGCGCCGACGGAAATCCACGGCTGCATCACCGCGGTGCGGACGTCGTCCTCACTCATCGAGAAGTAGATCGCCGCCGGTGACGACGGGTTGTCCTCGAAGATCTTCAGCAGCGCGTCCTCGGGGAGAAGTCCCGCTTCCTCGGAGATCTTCTCGAGGAACTTCTTCTCGTACTGCTTGCCGGCCGGGTTGCCGATCCTCGCGACGTAGATGCCGCCGGGGCCTCGGCGCTCGATCTGCCGCCGGAACTCCGTGCGAATCCGCTCGCGCTCTTCGGGATTCTTCAGCCGGTCGCGGAACGCGCCGTAGCCGCCCTCCATCGCCCAGTCGGGAGCGAGGGTGCTGAGCGACGTCGATGAGGCCGGGTAGGGATAGATGTTGGCAGCGACGTCGAGCCCGGCCACGCGCTCGCCGGCGATGCGGCCGACGACGTGAGGCATCCGGCCCCAGTTCTTCCGTCCGCCGACCTTGAGGTGCCAGATGTTGACCGGAATCGCGGCCTCACGGCCGACGCGGAACGCCTCGTCGAGGCCCATGTCGATCCGGTCGCCTTCGTCGCGCAGGTGTGTGAAGTAGACGCCGCCGTACTTCGCGGCGACCTTGGCCAGCGCGACGATCTCCTCGGTGGTCGAATACATCGCGGGGAGGTAGATCAGCGAGGTGGAGATGCCGAGGGCTCCCTCGCGCATCGCCTGGTCGACGATCTGCTGCATGGTTCGGAGCTCGTCCTCGGTCGCCGTCCGGTTGACGTTGCCGATCACCATCTGGCGGGGGTTCGACGCCCCGACGAGGAGACCGAAGTTGATCGCGGGCCGCCGAGCCTGCAGCGCATCGAGGTACCCGCCGAGGGTCGTCCACGGCTGCTCGCTGGAGGCTTCCTTGCGGGGCCCGGGCGAGTGGCCCTCTCCCGTGATCTCGGTGGTGATTCCCTGACGGACTTTGGCCTCGACGGTGGGATCGGCGAAGACGGAGCCCTGCGACTGGCCGAGGAGGTCGATGAAGCCCGGGGCAACCGCGAGGCCGCGGGCGTCGATGGTCGTTACGGCCGGAACGTCGGCGAGGTCTCCGATCGCGGCGATCGCGCGGCCGCGAATCCCGATGTCGCCGCGGAACCAGGGCGCCCCGGTGCCGTCGATGATCCGCCCGTTGACGATCTTGACGTCGAGCGGAGGCGGGGCAGGCGTGGGGGTGGTGGCACAGCCGCCGATCGCAATGGCAGCTGCTGTGACAAGAACGGTGGCAGCCAGAAAGTCAGATTTCATACCATTCCTCGCTCGAGATCCTCGAAAGACTGGCGCTCGCGGATGAGTCGGGCCTCGCTACCGTCGACCAGGACCTCCGGCGGAAGCAGCCGCGCGTTGTAGTGGGAGCCCATCGAGAAGCCGTAGGCGCCGGCGTCGCAGAAGGCGATCAGGTCGCCGATGCGAACCGGATCGATCTGTCGGGTGGCCACCTCGCCGTCCTCGCGGGTGAAGACGTCGCCTGACTCGCAGAGGTTGCCTGCGATGACGAGGTCGTGGCGCGAGACACCGTCGCTCCAGCGATCGCGCAGCGAGCCTTCGCTGCCGTTGCTCGCGTTGAGGATGTGGTGATACGCGCTGTACTTGGACGGGCGCACCAGGTGGTTGAAGCCGGTGTCGACGCCGATCCACTCTCTGCCGGCGCTGATGCGGCGGGTGGTGCTGGTGGCGAGGAGCACACCCGAGGAGGCGACGACATAGCGGCCAGGCTCGATGATCGCAGTCAGGCCGCGGTCGCGCAGCAGCGGACCGGCGATGTGCGCGATCTCCGAGCCGTAGCGGTCGATCTCGAATTCGGGGTCGCCGGGCCGGTACGGTGTCCCGAGGCCTCCACCGAAATTGATCCAGCGAAGGTTGCGGAACGAGGCCGCCAGCGCCACCAGGCGTCTGGCGGACGCGGTGAAGGGTGCGGTATCGAAGGCACCGGAGCCGATGTGAGCGTGAATGCCGACGACCTTCCGTCCGCTGTCCTCCACGAGCATGCGCGCCGTGTCGACCTCGGCGAGGTCGATCCCGAACTTCACGCTCTCGCCGGCGGTGATGACGTCGTGGTGGTGGCCTGCTCCGACGTCCGGGTTGATGCGGAGCGCGATCGGGTTCGCGAGGTCGAGTGCCAGACAACGGTCGATCTCCGAAACCGAGTTGACGTTGATGACGATCCGCTCGTCCGGAATTGCCAGGAGGTCGCCGTCCGAGACGTTCGAGCAGGTGAACCAGATCGAGTCCGGGGTGAAGCCCGCGCGGAGCGCAAGGTGGATCTCCCCCGGCGAAACGGCGTCACATCCGAACCCCTGCTCGCGGACGAGCCGGAGGATCGAAAGGTTGCCGTTCGCCTTCATCGCGTAGAAGGGCCGGCAGGGAATCCCTGCAAACGCCCTCTGGATGTTCCCGATCTGCTTGCGAATGAGGCCGGCGTCGTAAACGTAGACAGGAGTGCCGTAGCGCTGCGCGATCTCGACCGCCGAAACGTCGCCGATGTGCAGCACACCGTTCTGGTAGTACATGAGCCCGCAAAGTCTACTCGCGGAAAAGGGAAAGGGGGAACGAAGAGTGAAGAGTGAAGAGTGAAGAGTGAAAGACTGATTGGGCCTTCACTCTTCACTCTTCACTCTTCATACTTCGTCGCATGCGCCCCTACCTCGATCTCATGCGGCGCGTCCTCGAGGACGGTGTCCGGAAGGACGACCGGACCGGCACCGGGACGCTCAGCGTGTTCGGCCACCAGATGCGCCTCGACCTGTCGGCCGGCTTCCCGCTTCTGACGACCAAGAAGCTCCATCTCCGCTCGATCATCCACGAGCTGCTCTGGTTCCTCGACGGTGACACGAACGTCCGGAAGCTGAACGCGGAGATGGTTACGATCTGGGACGAGTGGGCTCGTGCCGACGGGGACCTCGGGCCGATCTACGGCTACCAGTGGCGCTCCTGGCCTGCCGCCGACGGACGTCACATCGACCAGATTTCGGGCGTGATCGACCAGATCCGAAAGAATCCTGACTCCCGCCGCCTGATCGTCAGCGCCTGGAACGTCGGGGACCTCGACCGGATGGCGCTCGCCCCGTGCCACGTCCTCTTCCAGTTCTACGTCGCGAACGGGCGTCTTTCGTGTCAGCTCTATCAGCGTAGTGCCGACGTCTTTCTCGGCGTTCCCTTCAACATCGCGTCGTATGCGCTGCTGACGATGATGGTGGCTCAGGTCTGCGACCTGGAAGCCGGCGAGTTCATCCACACGTTCGGCGACGCTCACCTCTACCTGAACCATCTGGACCAGTCACGCGAGCAGTTGTCCCGCGATCCCCGGCCCCTCCCTCGGATGAGGCTGAATCCCGCGGTCCGATCGATCTTCGATTTTCGTTTCGACGATTTCACCCTGGAGGGGTACGATCCGCATCCCTCGATCAAAGCGCCGATCGCGGTCTGAGGGGATTGAGTGGGGCGGATGCGGATTTCGATCATGGTTGCGGTAACGACGAATGGCGTCATCGGGCGCGACGGCGACCTGCCGTGGCACCTCTCGTCGGACCTCAAGCGCTTCAAGGCGCTCACCACCGGGCACCACCTGATCATGGGTCGGAAGACCTTCGACTCGGTGGGGAAGCCGCTGCCGGGTCGGGTGAACGTCGTGATCACCCGCGATCCGGAGTGCCGGATCGACGGTGCGATCGTCGTGAACTCGATCGAGGACGCGATCCGCGTCGCGGAGGAGGCGGGCGACGCCGAGGCCTTCATCGGAGGTGGCGCCGAGATCTTCGCGCAGACCCTCCACCGCGCCGACCGGATGTACATCACGCGGATCCACACCGAGCTCGAAGGCGACACGTTCTTCCCCGACTTCGACGACGTCAGCGAGTGGCAGCTCGTCGACTCGGAACACTGCGAAGCCGACGAGAAGAACGACTACCCCTTCTCATTCCTCACCTACGAGCGGGCGGCCGGAGAGGGCCACGCGATTCCACCTGAGGGGTAGGGCACGGTGATCGATGCCTCTCTCCGCTTCCGGGCGAAGAGGGTTCCGGGCGTCACGCCGCCCGTTCGTATTCCGCCAGCCCGTACTTGCGCAGCAGCTCTTCGATCTGCTTTGCGGTCGCGGGGTGGTATCTGTCGCGCGCCGTGGCGAACACCCGGGCAGCGACCTGGCGCCCCTCGGAGTCGTTCATCAACGCGCTGTAGAGCGTGACCATCCTGCTGTTCGTCCCTCCGCGCAGGAGCACCCGCTCGACGGCGGCGTAGATCGGCGAATACCGCGAGTAGATTCCGTTCAACAGCCACCAGAGCGGCGGGGTCTCGCGAGCCGTCAGCGAGAACGTGGTGTCAACCTCCGCCATCCGCGAGCGCACCGCCGAGGCGGCGAGGTTGAGGAACAGCTCCATCTCGACGTCGGTCCAGCCCGAGGTCGAGAGCAGGCGCGCCGCGCGGCCGTTCGCGAACGCGGTCGCCTCCGCCTGGACGCGGGTGTAGATGCGCGAGGTGGTGGGCGCGCTCACGTTCGACGGCAGCCCCGGCTGGTAGATCCACTCCTGCAGACGAAGCCGGTCGTGGGCGAGCCCTTTCCTCTCGAGCGACGCGAGGAAGTTCCGGTCGTCGACCCAGCGGAACGCGTACTCGGCGAAGTACGAACGGAGGAAGTCGTCGAACACCGGCCGTCCCAGCTCGTCCTCGAGCGTCCGGAGGAACAGCTCGCCCTTCGTGTACTGCGTCGTGTCGAACCGCTCGTCGGGGCTCTCGTCCTTCACGTACCCGCGATGGAGGATCGTCACCGAGGGGCTCGGGGGGTTGCGGGCGTGGTTCTCGAAGTTGCTTCGGTCGAGGAAGTAGGCGTACTCGACCCGCTCGGTACCGACCATCTCCTCGAGGATCCGCTGGGCGAGGTAGCTCGTGATGCCCTCATTGAGCCAGACGTCCTCCCAGGTCGCGAGGGTCGTCATGTCTCCGGCCCACGAGTGGGCGAGCTCGTGTGCGATCAGGGTCGAAGGGAGAGGGTTCGCGGCGTTGAACGTGACGACGCTGAACGGGTTGATGAAATTCAGGCGAGGGTGCTCCATGCCACCGACGATGTAAGTCGGCGGCATCAAAAGGATGTCGTGACGTCCCCACGGGTGCGGACCGAGGAGTCGCTCGGCGGCAGCGAGCATGTCGGGCAGATAGTGGACGTCGTGCACCGCAGCCGCCGCGAGCTCCGGCTCGACGTAGATGCCGGTGCGCTCGCTGAGCGCGCGGAACTCGAGCCTTCCCGCGGCCACCGCGATCAGGTACGGCGGCACGGTCTGGTCCATGGCGAAGCGGTAGACGCCGTCCGGAACGACCGCCTGCGGATTCGCCGCACTCATCAACGCGAGCATGCCGGGCGGAACGCGGACGGTCGCGTCGTACGTGACGCGGATCTGCGGTGTGTCCTGGATCGGAATCCAGCTGCGCGCGTGATGGGCCTCGTTCTGCGAGTAGAGGAACGGCTGTTGCCGGCCGTAGGTCTGCTGCGCCGTCACCCACTCGAGGCCGCTGGCCTGGGAGCTCGTCGTGTAGTCGATTCGCAGCGATCGCGTCGCCGGCTCGATCGCGATGGTGAGCGGCCGCCCGAGAGCGCTTGCAATGCCGAGGGTGAAGGTGGCGTCCCGGCCATCGTCGAGAACGACGCGGTGAATCGTGAGGTCGCGGGTGTCGAGCACGAGCGTGCGGGTTCCGATGACGTTGTGGAGCCAGAGTGACGCGCTGCCCGCGAGCCGCCGCGCCTCGAAGTCCACCGTGAGGTCGAGCGAGACGTGACGGACCACGACCTTCGATGGCTCGGACCACGAGAAGACGTCGACCGGCGGGATGTCGAGCGGCGTGACGACCGGGTGCTGCACCGCGCGCTGCCGCCCGGCGAAGAGGAGAAGGAAGACCAGAATCGAGAGGGTCAGTCGCCGCGTCATGGAGCGATGATACGGCAGGCGGAAGCCGGGCCCGCCGAGGCCCCTGTGCTAGAGTCCGCGGCCATGATTCTCCGCAGTTTTCGAGGCAAACAGCCGCGCATTGGCGCGGGCGTATTCGTGGCCGACAACGTCGCGATCGTCGGCGAGGTCGAGATCGGAAACGACTGCTCGATCTGGTACGGCACCGTCATTCGCGGCGACGTGAACTTCATCAGCATCGGTTCGCGGACCAACGTCCAGGACAACTGCACGATTCACGTCACGAACGGGAAGTTCCCGACCGTCATCGCCGAGGAAGTGACGATCGGTCACGGGGCCATCGTTCACGGATGCACGATCAAGCAGGGCTGTCTGATCGGGATGGGCGCGCGGATCCTCGACGGCGCAGTCATCGGCGCGCATTCTCTGGTCGCCGCCGGGGCCGTCGTGCCCGAAGGCATGGTGGTTCCGCCGCGCACCCTCGTGGCGGGAGTCCCTGCGAAGGTCAAACGACCTGTCTCCGACGCCGAGCTGCAGCGGATGGAGCAGGGGTGGAAGCACTACATCGAATACAAGGAGCAGTACCTGAGCGAGCACGGGACTTCGGCCGTTCAGATTCCCTCATGAGCATGAATCGCACATTCGCTGGAACACTACGGGCGGAACACGTCGGACAGACCATCACCCTTTCCGGGTGGGTCCAGAAGCGCCGCGACTTCGGCGAGCTGATCTTCATCGACCTTCGCGACCGGAGTGGCGTCTGTCAGCTCGTGGTCGACCGCGAGCGAGGCTCCACTGAGGAGCTCGTGGCAGCGGCGAAGGAGCTTCGCACCGAGTTCGTCGTCCGGATCGAAGGGATGGTCGCGGAGCGGATCGAAGGACAGAAGAACCCTCGCCTTGCGACCGGGGAGATCGAGGTCGTGGCGACGTGGGTCGAGATCCTCAACCGCGCGGAGACGACGCCGTTCCCAATCGAAGACGACACGGACGCCGCCGAAGAGCTGCGGCTCCAGTACCGCTACCTCGACCTGCGCCGGCCTGCGCTGACGAAGAACCTGATCCTTCGCCACAACGCGGTGCTCGGCGTCCGCGATTACATGAACCGGAACGGATTCATCGAGGTCGAGACGCCGATCTTGACGAAGTCGACGCCGGAAGGGGCGCGCGACTACCTCGTGCCGAGCCGGTTGCAGCACGGCAGTTTCTACGCGCTGCCGCAGTCGCCGCAGATCTTCAAGCAGCTCCTGATGGTCTCGGGACTCGAACGGTATTTCCAGATCGCGAAGTGTTTCCGCGACGAGGACCTCCGTCGCGACCGGCAGCCCGAGTTCACGCAGGTGGACATCGAGGCGTCGTTCATCGACGAGGAGTTCATCTACGCGCTGATCGAAGGGATGTTCTCCGAGGTCTTTCCGATCGCGGACATCGAGGTAAAGACGCCGTTCCCCCGGATGAGGTGGCAGGAGGCGATGGATCGCTTCGGCATCGACCGTCCCGACACGCGCTTCGGCATGGAGCTGATCGACATCACCCCGGCGGCCCAGGCGATCGGGTTCGACCCGTTCCGTGCGGCGGAGACCGTCCGTGGCATCGTGGTGCCGAACGGCGCTGCGTTCTCCCGCAAGCGGATCGACGAGCTCACCGAAGCGGCGAAGAAGCTGGGAGCTTCGGGACTCGTCTGGATGAAGTTCGACGCGCAGAAGGGGTCGTCGATCAGGAAGTTCCTCGACGACGCCGGCTTCGAATCGCTGCGGGCCGCACTCGACGCATCCGAAGGCGACCTCGCGCTGATCGTCGCCGGAAAGACGACGAAGGTGTGGGACGTCCTCGGATCTCTCCGCCTGAAGATCGCAAAGGAAGAGAAGCTCATCCCGGAGAATCGGTGGGACTTCCTCTGGGTCACCGACTTCCCGCTGTTCGAGTGGGACGACGAATCGCAGCGGTACTTCGCCCGGCACCATCCGTTCACATCGCCGGCGCAGGGACACCTCGAGCTGATGCAAAGCGACCCAGGAAAGGTGCTGGCGCGCGCGTACGACGTCGTCCTCAACGGCCTCGAGCTCGGCGGCGGCTCGATCCGGATCAACAAGCCCGAAGTGCAGCAGCAGATGTTCGCGGCGCTCGGCATTGCGGAGGAAGAGGCGACGAGCCGCTTCGGCTTCCTGATCGACGCGTTCCGCTACGGTGCCCCGCCCCATGGCGGCATCGCGCTCGGCGTCGACCGCATCGTGATGCTGATGGCGAGGGCCGAGTCGCTGCGCGACGTCATCGCGTTCCCGAAGACGACGCGGGCACAGGACCTGATGAGCGACGCGCCGTCGCGCGTCGACCAGCGCCAGCTCGACGACCTCGGGATCGCTGTGAAGAAGCCGGCGGTCTGACCGGCGGGCGCGATGGCGACGTCTCCGCTGATCACGGTCCGCCAGGCGTCGGGTGATTACCCGGTGTTCGTCGGGCGTGGTCTCGCATCGCGGGTCGGCGAGCTGGTCACGCCGCGCGGCCGCGTCTTCGTCCTGACGTCGCCGGAACTGCGCAGCCTGTGGGGCGACCGCGTCGCGCAGTCTTTCTCCCCGCATGCCGAGGTGCTGACGGTCGAAGAGGGGGAGGTGAGGAAGACGCTCGCCACCGCGAACGACGTCGTCAGTCAGTTGCTGGTGCGCGACGGGAAGCGCGATTCTCTCCTCGTCGTCGTCGGGGGTGGCATGCTGGGCGACACCGGCGGCTTTGCGGCGTCGGTCTTTCTCCGCGGCATCGACGTCGTGCAGGTGCCGACGACGCTCCTCGCCCAGGTCGACAGCTCGATCGGCGGCAAGACCGGCGTGAACCACGAGCTGGGGAAGAACCTGATCGGAACGTTCCACGTCCCCCGCGCGGTGGTGGCTGATCCCGCGTGTCTCGAGACCCTGCCGCAGCGTGAGCTGGCCGGCGGTCTGTTCGAGGCGCTGAAGGCGGGGGTGGTCGGAGACATTGATCTCTTCCGAGTTTTCGAAGAGCGTCCTGGCGAGCTGCTCGCTCGCGATCCGGCCGTGCTCGACGATGTGGTTGCCCGTGCCGTGCGGGTGAAGGCGTCGATCGTGTCGGAGGACGAGCGCGAGGGGGGCCTCCGGCGGCTCCTCAACTACGGCCACACGATCGGCCACGCGCTCGAGACCGTGCTCCGGTACGAGCAGATTTCGCATGGCGAGGCGGTTGGGTGGGGGATGGTCGCCGCGAACGCGATCGCGGTGCGGCGGCACCTGCTGCCAGAGTCCGAGGCGGTGCGAATCGACGGAGCCATCGCCAGCCTCGGGCCAACGCCGCTCCCTCCGCTGGACCGCGAGGCCGTTCTGGCGGCGACCGGCTTCGACAAGAAAAACACGTCGCGCGGGCGGGTGATGGTCCTCCCGCGAGCGGTCGGAGACGCGGTGATCGTCGAGGACATCTCGGACGACGAGATTGGGTACGGAGTCGACGCGCTGCTCTGATCTGCGATTGGAGGTCCGCCCTCCTCGCGCCTACCCCGCGTGCGTCATGCCGGTGCTGAGGCGCTTGACCGGGAGGCGGATCACCATGCTGGTGCCCTCGCCTTCGACGCTGGCGACCGCGAGCTCGCCGCCGTGAGCTTCGACGATCTGCTTGACGATGTAGAGCCCCAGCCCTGTGCCGCCACCGCCGCGGATCGATTTCTTGCTGCTCTGCTTGTACTTCTCGAAGATCTGATTGAGCTCGGATTCCTTGATCCCCATCCCGCTGTCGGTCACGGTGATGACGATCGACTCGGCGACGTCGTCCTTCCGCACGATCTGCGCTCCGACAGAGATGATCCCTCTCTTCGGGGTGAACTTCAGCGAATTCGAGATCAGGTTGATGACCGCCTGCGTCAGTTTCTCGACACTGCCGATCACCTGCGGAACGTCGCGGCCGTGAGCGGTGAGCAGGAAGATCTCGTCGCGCGCGGCGACCGACTGAAGGCTTCGCACGGCGCGCTTGAGCACGCCCGCGAGGCGAACCGGTTCCTGCTCGACGAGGAAGTTGCCCGACTGGATTTTCGAGAAGTCGAGGATCTCGTTGATGAGACCCATCATCCGCTCGGTCTCGCGGTACGCCTCCTGGAGGAGGTCCGCGCCGAGGGCATCCATCTTGTTGCCTTCCTGGCTGAGGACGAACTCGAGTGTCCCCTGGATTCCGGAGAGCGGGCCTCGGAGGTCGTGGACGATCTGGGCCGTGAAGTCGGAGCGGGCCTGCTCGGCCTCGCGCTGCTGAGTGACGTCCTCGAAGGCCAGAGCGACCGCGCGATGCTCCGCGTCGTCGATCCGCATGATCCGGTCGACCCGATAGACCCGTCCCTCGATCTCGACGTCGATCGTCCTGTGCTCGTCCGGGTCGTCGGTGAAGAACCCGTGAAGCCATCCGCGCTCGCCGGCCACGGCGCGTGCCGCCTCCTTGATCCAGCCGGCTGCATCGCGGCCGAACGCCTCGCCGAACTCGCGGTTGTGAAACTCGATCCGCCCGTCCTCGGTGAGGACCGCGATGGCGTTCGGCAGGTGGTTGACGAGGTCGAGCACGAAGTTCATTGCGGCACCGTGATCGCGCGCTCATGCACGAGCTTCGCAAGGATGAAGAGCGTGTTGAAGGGGTCGAACGGGCTGAGGATGAGCAGTTTCTGCAGGTCCATCCGGCCGT
Organism: Thermoanaerobaculia bacterium; assembly: GCA_049298815.1. GTDB lineage: Bacteria > Acidobacteriota > Thermoanaerobaculia > Gp7-AA8 > Gp7-AA8 > JBAQWH01. The sequence goes on from JBAQWH010000141.1 coordinate 12,373, forward strand.
CGATCAGCGAGACCAGATATCCCTCCTGGGCGTTGAGGTTGAACCGGTCGAAGTTGGTCATGAACTCGGCGCTCAGTTTCGGCGCGAGCTGCATTCCCTTCGGCTGCGCGAGGAAGTCCCGGACGATGACGTTGCGAGTGAGCTCGACATAGCCGCGGATTGCGAGGTCGTCGGGATAGGTTGCCCGAGCCTCGAGCAGCTTCGAATAGGTATGCCAGACGCCGTTCTGCCGCATCGACTCGGCGACGAGCCGGCTCCAGTCCGGCCGGGCGGTCCTGGTCTGCGGAGGGGAAGCCATCGCAATCATTCTATACGGGCACACGGCCGCCGCCCTCGTCCTTCAGGCTTGGTAAACTCGCCCCGTGACCGGAACCCAGATCGATCCGCAGACCCCACGCTCGCCGCGCCGATCGCGCCTCCTGATGATCCTGGTGGCGCTCGCTCTCGGCGTCCCGGCCGGGTTCGTCTTCGCGCACGCGGTGCGGATGCCGGTCGTCAAGAACCTCGCCGACTACCAGCCGGCGATCATCACACGCATCTATGACAGGAACGGCGTGCCGTTCGCCGAGTACTCGATCCAGAAGCGGATCGTCGTGACGAAGCGGGACATGTCGCCCCACCTCGTGCAGGCGATCATTGCGACCGAGGACGCGGAGTTCTACCGACACGGCGGCATCGACCCGAAGGCGATCGTCCGAGCCCTGCTCAAGGACGCGATCGCACGGAAGAAAGTCCAGGGCGCCTCGACCCTGACCCAGCAGCTCGCCAAACAGGTCTACCTCACGCCCGAAAAGACGTTCCGCCGCAAGATCAACGAAGCGTTCCTCGCGGTGCAGATCGAGAAGGACCTCACCAAGGACCAGATCTTCGAGCTCTATTCGAATCAGGTCTACCTCGGCCATGGGGCGTACGGCGTGGAGGCGGCCTCGCGCCTCTACTTCGGCAAGCACGCGAAGGACCTCCTGATCCCGGAGGCCGCTCTCATCGCGGGACTCATCCGCGCACCGATGTACTACACGCCGCTCAACCATCCCGACCGCGCACTGGCCCGCCGCAACCACGTGCTCCGGCGCATGGTCGATGAGAAGTACATCAGCCGCGTGCAGTACCAGCAGGCTCTCGACTCGCCGATCACCCTCGGCACGTTCAAGGAAGAGGCGCCCCGCGTCGGTGCGTATTTCGCAGAGGAGATCCGGCAGGAGATCGAGAAGAGCGAGACGTTCGGAGTCGAGAACCTCTACCAGCGCGGGCTCAAGGTCTACTCGACACTCGACCTGACCGTTCAGCAGATCGCCGAGGCCGCCCTGCAGAAAGGGCTGCGCCGTTACGACAAGCGCCGCGGGTTCCGACGTCCGACGCGGAACCTGGTGAAGGAGGGGATCGATCCCCTGAAGTTCAAGGACCCGTCGTGGGGGACCGAGGACTACGTCATCGACAGGCTCTATCCGGCCGTCGTGCTGGAGGTGAAGCCGGACGTTCTGACGGTCAGGTTGCGCGATGAGACGCTGACGCTGCCGCCGGCGGCGTGGAGCTGGACGAAGAAGAAGACGCTCGCCCAGTCGCTGACCGCGGGCGACATCGTCCACGTCATTCAGCAGGAAGACGTGAAGACGAAGCAGCGCACCTGGGTGCTCGACCAGATGCCTCAGGTGCAGGGGGCGGTGGTCGTGCTCGACGTGAAGTCGGCTGAAATCCGTGGCCTTGCCGGCGGCTACGACTTCCAGATCTCGAAGTTCAACCGTGCCGTGCAGTCGGAGCGGCAGACCGGGTCGGCGTTCAAGCCGTTCGTCTACGCGGCTGCGTTCGAGAAGGGACTGACGCCCGCCGACACCCTGTTCGATGCTCCGATCGCGATTCCGGTCGGGACCGCCGTCTACGCGCCGAAGAACTACTACGGCAAGTACGCCGGGATCGTGACGATTCAGCGAGCGCTCGAGCTGTCGATCAACGTCCCGGCCGTGAAGACCTACATGATGGCGGGCGGGGCGAACGTCGTCGATTTCGCGCGCCGATGCGGGATTACGAGCAGGCTCGAGCAATATCCGTCGCTGGCCCTCGGCGCCGGCGGGGCCTCGCCGCTCGAGATGACCGCCGCGTACAACGTCTTCATCAATCACGGCGTCTACATGAAGCCGCGCTACGTCAGGAAGATCACCGACCAGACAGATCGTGTGCTCGAAGAGAAGATGAGCGAGCTCTCCGAGGCGACTTCGGCCGGCGTGGCGTTCGAGACCGCCTACATGATGAAGGGCGTCATCGACCGGGGCACCGGCTACAGCGCCCACACCCTCGCCGATCCGCTGGCCGGAAAGACCGGAACGACGAACGGCTATACCGATGCCTGGTTCGTCGGCTTCTCACCCGAGTTCACCGTCGGGGTCTGGGTCGGATATGACGATCCGAGCCGCTCGCTGGGCGGTGGTGCGACCGGCGCCGACATCGCGCTCCCGATCTGGGTCGACATCTTCAGGGAGTTCGAGTCGAAGAAGCTCCGCACCGCGAAAGAGGACTTCGACATTCCCCCCGGCGTCGTGGTCCTTCCGATGGACCTTCACAGCGGCAGGCGCGGATCGGGCCCGTGCTCGCGCATCGTCACGCAGGCGTTCGTCGCCGGCCAGGAGCCGGACCAGGACTGCAGTGGCGCGACCGTCGCCGTGAGCAAGCTGCCGTACTACCTGCAGCGGAGCTTCTATCAGCCGAAGGAAGCCGAACCGACTCAGGCGGCAGCGGACGCCTCGGCCCAGACGGGTGAAGGTGCCGAGTCGCCGGCGCCGGGAGCTCCGGGACCTGCAC
>JBAQWH010000142.1:0-2152 GCA_049298815.1 Thermoanaerobaculia bacterium
GCGCAGCGCGACGGACTCATCACTTCGCCGGCTTCAGCCACCTGTCGAACCAGTCGAGCACGGTCTGGTGCCACAGCTTCGAGTTCTGCGGCTTGAGGACCCAGTGCCCTTCGTCCGGGAAATAGAGGAGCGATGACGGCACACCTTTCCGCTGCAGCGCGGTGAAGAGCTGGAGGCCTTCGCCGATCGGGACGCGGAAGTCGAGCTCGCCGTGCACGACGAGGGTCGGCGTCTTGAAGTTCTTCGCGTAGCGGTGGGGCGACCACTTCGTGTACTGCTCGGGGTTGTCCCACGGGTTCCCGCCGAACTCCCACTCGGGGAACCAGAGCTCTTCGGTCACGCCGTACATCGACTCGAGGTTGTAGACGCCCGCGTGCGAGACGAGCGCCTTGAAGCGGTCGTCGTGCCCGAGGATCCAGTTGACCATGTAGCCGCCGTAGGAGGCGCCGGCTGCGCCGAGACGCGTTCCGTCGACATACGGCAGCGCGACGAACGCATCGACGCCGTTCATGATGTCGGTGTAGGCGCGGCCGCCCCAGTCACCCGAGACCTGCTCGAGGAACGGCTGGCCGAATCCGCTCGATCCGCGCGGATTCGGCATGAGCACGACGTAGCCGCGCGCGGCGAACATCTGCGGGTTCCAGCGGTACGACCAGGAGTCTCCCCAGGCGCCCTGCGGACCGCCGTGGATGAGGACGATGGCGGGGTACTTTTTCGTCGGGTCGAAGGCGGGCGGCTTGATGAGGTGCCCCTGAACCCTCGCGTTCTCGGCGCCGGTCCACCAGAGGTCGCTCGTCGCTCCCAGCTCGATTCCGGTGAGGAGCTGGTCGTTGTCGCGCGTCAGCTTCTTCGGTGCGGCAGAAACGCCGCGGGTGATCGAGTAGATCTCGTTCGGACGGCGAAGCGTCGTCATCGAGAAGAAGAGGGTCTTGCCGTCCCGGGCGACCTCGACGGTGTCGATCGAGCCACTGCTGTTGAGCAGGTTCATGCGGCCGTTGAGCGCGATCTCGTAGAGAGCGGTCTTGCCCTTCAGTGATGCGGTCGCGAAGATCGACTTGCTGTCGACTGCCCAGGTGAGCGAGCCGAGCGAATCGTTGAAGTCGGCGGCAATCCGCTTCGATGTTCCGTTCTCACGGTCGTAGAGCCACAGCTCCCAGAGGTCGGCCTCGTAGCCTGCGCGTGACTGAGAGTGCCAGGCGATCCACCGGCCGTCCGGCGAGTAGACCGGCTCGCTGTCGGCGCCGGTGCGGGTCGTGATGCGCTTCGCGTCGCCTCCTGCGGTCGGGACGACGAAGATGTCGCTGTTGGTCGAGAGCTCGGGGCGCGGGTCGGTATTGCGGACGAACGCGATCTCCTTGCCGTCGGGCGACACGTCGACTTCGCCGGCGGCGAAGGCTCCCGGCGTGAGGTCGCGGACCCCGGAGCCGTCGAGCGGGACGAGCACCGCGTGTGAGCGGGTCGGCTCGGTCCACGACGTCCAGTGACGGTAGAAGAGACTGTGAATCAGGCGGGCCTTGGTGGGCGACTTCGCGGCGGCCGCTTCCTGCTCGGCGTGGCACTTCGCGTCGACGCCGCAGTCGGGGTAGACGTCGGTCGAGACGACGATCGCCGAGCCATCCGGGAGCCACTGCGGGCTGCCGGCTCCGCTCGGCAGACTCGAGACCTTGCGCGACGTTGCTTCCACGATGTCGTAGAGGTGCAGCTGCCGGCCGCCCTCCCGGTTCGAGATGTACGCGATCGATTTGCCGTTCGGTGACCAGGCCGGGCTGCTGTCCGACTTCGTCCCGTCGGTGATCGCGCGCGGGGCCGCGCTGCCGTCAGCCGGGATCAGGTGGATCGTGCTCGTCCGACCGTTGGCCACCATGTCGGTGGTGCTGATGTCGTACGCGATCCACTTGCCGTCCGGCGACACGTGCGGCGCACCGATGCGCTTGATCGCCGCGAGGTCTTCGTACGTCATGGGCCGCTGCGCGAGCGCCGCGGTCGCGACGAGCAGGACTGCGATTGAGATCACTGCCTTTTTCAATGTGGTCTCCTTATTGAGTCGTCCGTCGATGACGCGTGACCGGCGACCCGATTCTGCTGAGGATTGACGACGTTACTGGATGTACCCCAGTGATTTCAGACTCTCGTAATACTCGCGGTTCATGGC
>JBAQWH010000143.1:0-1620 GCA_049298815.1 Thermoanaerobaculia bacterium
CCCCATGATTCCGCGCGCGGCCATGTCACCGGCCGGTCGCTGTTCATCGACGACATCCCGCCGGCGGCCGACGAACTTCTCGTCGGCTTCTTCTGGAGTCCGGTCGCGCACGGCCTGATCCGCTCGCTCGACCTCAACGCCGCGCGGGCCGTCCCAGGCGTCGCAGGCCTCTTCACGCACGAGGACCTCGCGGCCAACCGCTTCGGCGCGATCATCGCCGACGAGCCGCTGCTCGCCGAGTCGGAAGTGACGTTCATCGGCCAGCCGATCGTCGTCATCGCGGCCGAGTCGCAGGCGGCGCTCGACGAGGCGAGACGGCGGATCGCGATCGACATCGAGCCGCTCCCGCTGGTGTTGACGATCGAAGCCGCGATCGAGGCGCAGCAGTTCATCGGCGCGCCGCGCGAGATCCGTCGTGGATCGCCCGAAGAGGTGCTCGCGACCTCTCCGCACGTCGTCGAGGGGACCTTCGAGTGCGGGGCGCAGGACCAGTTCTACCTCGAGTCGCAGGCGGCCATCGTCTGGCCCGGCGAGGACGGCACGCTCACGGTCCATTCGTCGACGCAGAACCCGTCCGAGGGGCAGGAGGTCATCGCCCACCTCCTCGGCCTGCGGCACAGCGACGTCGTCGTCGTCAACAAACGGATGGGCGGCGCGTTCGGCGGGAAGGAGTGCCAGGCGACGCATCCCGCCGCCATGGCCGCGCTCGTCGCACACAGGCTGCGCCGGCCGGCGCGCATCGTCTACGACAAGGACACCGACATGGTGGTGACCGGCCATCGTCATCCGTTCCGCAACCGCTATCGCGTCGGCTTCGACGGCGAGGGTCGCATCACCGCGGCGGTGTTCGAGCTCTACTCTGACGGCGGTGCGTACGCCGACCTCTCGCCCGCGATCCTGGCGCGCGCGATGTGCCACATCGACAACGCGTACTACCTGCCGCACGTCGCGATCAATGGCCGGATCTGCCGGACCAACAGCGCGCCGAACACCGCCTTCCGCGGCTTCGGCGGACCGCAGGGCGCCGCGACGATCGAGTGTGCGCTCGAGGAGATCGCCGCGATCCTCGGCAGGGACGCGTTCGACGTCCGCCGCGTGAACTGCTACGGCGTCGCGCCGTGGAACGTGACGCCGTACGGCCAGACCGTCGAGAACGAACTGCTCCCGCAGATGTTCGACCAGCTGCTCGAGACCAGCGACTATCGCGCGCGGCTCGAGACGGTCAAGCAGGTGAATGCGACCTCGCCGACGACGCTCGCCGGCATCGCGATGACCGCGGTGAAGTTCGGCATCTCGTTCAACACCACGTTCCTCAACCAGGCGAATGCGCTCGTGAACGTCTACCTCGATGGCAGCGTGCAGGTGTCGACCGGCGCGACCGAGATGGGGCAGGGGGTCAACACGAAGATCGCGATGGTCGTCGCCGAAGAGCTCGGGGTCGACCTCGCGGCCGTCCGCGTGATGATCACGTCGACGGAAAAGAACAACAACACCTCCGCGACCGCGGCGTCGAGCGCGTCGGACCTCAACGGCAGCGCCGCCATGATCGCCGCGCGGAAGATCCGCGAGCGGATGATCCCGGTGGCGGCGGGGCTCCTCGAATCGCGGGCTCCGGAGAGC
>JBAQWH010000144.1:0-6582 GCA_049298815.1 Thermoanaerobaculia bacterium
GCGCTCCCGCCGTCGCGAACATGAGCCTCGGTGGGGGCGCGTCGTCCGCGCTCGACACCGCGGTGCGCAACTCGATCGCCGACGGCGTCACCTACGCGGTCGCCTCCGGCAACGAGAACGCCAACGCCTGCAACTCGTCGCCTGCCCGCGTGTCCGAGGCGATCACCGTCAACTCGAGCACCTCGGCCGACGCCCGCTCGTCGTTCTCGAACTGGGGCTCCTGCACCGACATCTTCGCCCCAGGCTCGAGCATCACCTCGTCCTGGTACACGAGCGACACCGCGACCAACACGATCAGCGGCACGTCGATGGCCACGCCGCATGTCGCCGGCGCCGCCGCGCTCTACCTCCAGCAGTACGGGTATCAGTCGCCCTCGAGCGTCTGGACCGGGATCAGCAACGCGGCGACGCTCAACAAGATCAGCGGCGTCAACGGCTCGCCGAACCGCCTGCTCCACTCGCTCTTCGGCACGACGCCGCCTCCGGGCGGAGGGTCGACGACGCAGATTCTGCTGAACCCCGGCTTCGAGTCCGGCGCAGTGAACTGGGTCGCCGACACCGGCGTGATCACCAACGAGTCCGGCGCCTCCCCGCGCAGCGGCTCCTGGGTCGCATGGATGAACGGCTACGGCAGCACGAACACCGACTACGTCTACCAGACCGTCACGATCCCCTCGAATGCGACCGCAGCAACACTGACCTTCTACACCTACATCACCACCGCCGAAACGACGACGTCGACGGCCTACGACAAGCTGACGCTCACCGTTCGCAACACGTCCAACACGGTGCTCTCGACGCTCGCAACGTACTCGAACCTCCACAAGTCGACCGGCTACGTGCAGCGCTCGTTCAGCCTCCTCGGCTTCAAGGGCCAGACCGTTCGCATCTACTTCCACGGCAGTGAGGACAGCTCGCTCCAGACGTCGTTCCGCATCGACGACGCCGCACTCAACGTGACGCAATAGAGCGCCACGCGACACCGATCGAAGGCCGGCGGCGACGCCGGCCTTCCTGCGTGGGTGTCACGGGCAGTAACGCGGCTCCGCCCTCCAAGCCGGGGTTCCTCGGTTCCTCGGGTTCCTCGGGTTCCTCGGGGAAGGTCTGCCGCTTCATCCCTCGCCTTTACCCTCGCGCACCTCTCCCGGAGGAACCTCCGAGGAACCCCGAGGAACTCCGCCATCACCGATCCCGAGCGCCGGCCCCGCTTACAATCCCGGCGGGACGGTCCAGATCTTGCCAATCACCTTGCGTCGCGCGCTCGTTGCTGCCGCGATCGCTCTTCTCGCCTCGGCCGCGGAAGCCGGCACTGCCCGCCCGAAGATCGGGCTCGCGCTCGGCGGCGGCGGAGCCCGAGGCTGCGCGCACGTCGGCGTGCTCCGCGCACTCGAGGAGCTGAAGATCCCGGTCGACTACATCGCGGGGACCAGCATCGGTGCCGTCGTCGGCGGGCTCTACGCCTCGGGTCTGACGTCGGCCGAGATCGACCGGATCCTCACCACGACCGACTGGGCCGACATCTTCGAGGACCGCTCGTCGTTCAAGCATCTCCCCTACCGCCGCAAGGAAGACGAGATCCGCTACCTCACCGCGTTCGAAGCGGGGCTCAAGCGAGGACGCCTCCGCCTGCCGACCGGCCTGCGGTCGGGACAGAAGTTCAACTTCGTCCTCCAGTCGGCGCTCATCCCGGTGAGCGCGGTCGACGATTTTTCGAAGCTGCCGATTCCGTTCAAGGCGGTCGCTGCCGACCTCGAAACCGGCGAGCGCGTCGTGCTGGACCGCGGCGATCTCGCACAGGCGATCCGCGCGAGCATCGGGATCCCCGGAGTCCTCTCCCCGATCGAACGCGACGGACGGATGCTGGTCGACGGCGGCATCGCGGACAACGTGCCGGTCGATCTCGTGCGCGCGATGGGGGCCGACATCGTGATCGCCGTCGACGTCTCGACGCCGTTGCTCGAGCGCAAGGAGCTCGGTTCGATGGTCGCGGTGCTGGGGCAGATGTCGACGATCCTCATGCGCCGGAACACCGTCGAGCAGCTCTCGCACGCCGACCTCGTGCTGACGCCGGAGGTGGCGAAGGTGCCATCCCTCGCCTTCGGTGATGCCGCGCGGATCATCGTCCTCGGTCACGACGAGGCGATGCGTCAGCAGGAACCGCTCGCGCGTCTGGCGGTCGACGCTGAGACCTACGCGGACCTCGAGCAGGCGCGGCCGAAAAGCGACTGGCGTCGCCGACAGATCACGTCGATGGCGATCGAAGGAAGCGGCCGCGTCGACGGCCGCATCGTCCGCAGCCTCGTCCGGACCCAGTCCGCCGAGGAGCTCGACATCGAAACGCTCCGCCGCGACATCCTCCGCGTCTACGCACTCGACGACTTCGAACAGGTGAGGTTCTTCCTGCGCGACGGTCCCGACTCCCAACAGCTCGTCATCGCGCTCGAGGACAAGCCCTGGGGGCCGACCTACGTCCGGTTCGGCTTCAACCTGACCGACGACCTCGCGGGCGACAGCGCGTTCGGGCTGGTCACCAGCGTGACCCGCACCAGGATCAACGCGCTCGGCGGCGAGTGGCGCACCGACCTCCAGCTCGGCGAGGAGTACGGCGTCGAGACCGAGTTCTACCAGCCGCTCGACTTCCGCGGACGGTTCTTCCTGGCGCCCGGCGGCGAGATCGTCCGCAACCAGATCTCGACCTTCGAGGGTCGGCGGAGAACGGCCGTGTACGACGTGGAGCGGAAAGCCGCCTGGCTCGACGGAGGAATCGCGTTCGGCGAATGGGGCGCGTTTCGAGCGGGCTTCGCGCGCGTCCGGATCAACGCAGGCGTCGACGCCGGCGCGATCGACCTGCCGGCTCGTGCGATCGACCTCGGGCTCTTCCGCGCGGGCCTGGCGATCGTGCGCACCGACAGCCCGACCATGCCGACCACCGGCGGGATCCTCAACGTGAACTACGTCCGATCCGAGCCCGAGCTCGGCTCGATCGACTCGTACAGCAAGCTGATGGCCGAGGGCTACGAGGTCTTCAGCCGCGGCCGCACCACCCTGCTCGTCGGCGCCGCGGCCGGCACGAACCTCGGCACCACCCTGCCGCAGTACGACGAATTCCTCCTCGGCGGACTGCTCAACCTCGGAGGATTCCGCACCGGCCAGCTGCACGGCCAGCGCTTCGCTCTCCTCCGCACAGGTGCCTACGTCCGCCTCCGCAACCTCCCCGCCGAGATTGGAGGCGGACTCTATGCCGGTACATTCGTCGAGGCAGGAAACGCGTGGTCCGCAGGAGCACCGACGTCGGTCGACGACCTCCATGCCTCGGTGACGCTGCTCCTCGGCGCCGAGACGATCCTCGGCCCGATTCTTTTCGGCTACGCCCGCGCCGACACCTCCGACGGCCGCTTCTACGTCACCATCGGCAAGTCGTTCTAGGGAAACGATCGCGCCCGGTTCCTCGGGTTCCTCGGGGAGTGCCTCCTGCTCGGAACTTCCTTGCAACTTTCTCATCCCCCCTTGACAATGACTACACATGTAATCCATATTGCTTACATTCGTAATCGACAGGGAGACACGATGCCGAGGCCGCCGCAGATCTCAGACGCCGAATCGGAAGTGATGAAGGTCCTGTGGGACGACTCGCCGCTCACCGGCAGCGAGGTCGCCGAGCGGATGAGCGCCCACCCGAAGACCGTCAAGACGCTCCTCGGCCGCCTGGTGAAGAAGGGGGCGCTCAAGTACCGCGAGGAAGGAAACCGCTTCCTCTACCGTCCCGCGTTTCCACGCGAGCAGTACGTCGCGGCCGAGTCGCGTTCGTTCCTCGAGCGGGTCTTCAGCGGAGACGCGGCCCCTGCCGTAATCCACTTCGTCGAGAACGTGAAGCTCAGCGACGACGACATCCGGGAACTTCGCGATGTCCTCGAGCGTAGAGCGCGAGGGGGGAAAGAATGATCGCGACCACCTCGCTCGCCTCGCTGCTCACCTGGCTGATGGAGGCCACCGTCAAGGGGTCGCTGCTGATCCTGCTGGTCGTCGCGCTCAACGCCGTCATCGGCAGCCGGCTCGACGCGCGCTGGCGCCACCTGCTCTGGATCATCGTGATCGTGCGGCTCGCGCTCCCCGCCGCGCCGGCCTCCCCTCTCAGCCTCTTCAATCTGCTCCCGGCCGACGACCACATCGTCCGCGCGTCGGGCGCGGTCGAGGGAGTGCGCGTGGCGCTGCCGCAGGCTCCTTTGCCTCATGCGAGCTTCGTCAGACTCGAGCCGTCGCCGGTGATCGTCTTCGCCCGCTGGATCGCTGCGATCTGGCTCATCGGATTCCTTGCGCTCACATTCCGCGCGCTCGTAGCAACGCTGCGCACCCGTCGGGCGGTGACGACCGCTCTCCGGCACGCAACGCCCAACCCCGATCTCGATGCGCTTCTCGATGAGGGCCGCCGGCGGCTCGGCATCCGGAGGCGCATCCGCATCGTCGAGTGCAGTGCGATCCGGACGCCGGCGCTCCACGGCGCTTTCCGTCCGGTGCTCCTGCTCCCCTCCGGCCTGGCCGGCTCCTTCAGCACCGAGGAGCTGCGTCACGTGATCCTGCACGAGCTCTGGCATCTGCGGCGGATGGACGTCGCAGTCAGCTGGGCTCTGTCGGCGGTCCAGGCCGTCCACTGGTTCAACCCTCTCGTCTGGCTCGCCGCCTCGCGCATCCGCGAGGAGCGGGAACTGGCCTGCGACGAGCTGGCGCTCTCGTGTCTCGAGGACGACGAGCGTTCCGGCTACGGCAGGACGGTGCTCAAGCTCCTCGAATCGTTCCAGACGGCGGCACCGGTTCCGGCCCTGGTCGGGATCGTCAACGGAAAACAGAAGATGAAAAGGAGACTCACGATGATTGCTTCCTTCAGGAACCGCGCACGGTTCTCGCTGCTGCTGCTCCTCGTCGTCGCCGCGGTCGGCGTCGCGGCGCTCACCGACGCCACCGCGGGCGAGCAGCGCAAATTCGTCTGGCACAACGACCCGGCCGCACTGCCGACGATCGAGAAGATGCACCAGCCGGTGAGCTTCGAGCTCTCGAACGCCACGTTCGCCGACTTCCTCGCGACCGCGGGGGCGAAGGGCGGCATCACTCTGATGCAGGATCCGGAGATCGCGGCCCTGCCGGTCCAGCAGGCGCGCTTTACGATCAAGGCGGAGAACGTCCCGCTCCACGCCGTGCTCATGGAAGCGCTGATGCCGTTCGAGCTGGTCGGCAAGCCGACCGCGAACGGCGTGACCATCGGCAAGGGTGAAGGACATCTCTTCATCGCGCACGCCGGGGGCGAGGCGAAACACGAAGAGCAGGTCGAGACGAGCGAGGACGGCAAGAAGCGCGTCGAGAAGCGGGTGATGGTCTTCACCGGCAACGACGGCAAGCACGTCACCCTCGACGGTCACGGCGACGAGAACCTCCCGCCGGGAGCCGTCAAGCGTGAGGTGATGATGAAGGCCCGCGTTCACGCCGGCAAGGCGTCGTTCGACGAGAACGGCCGGCTCCATCGCGAGCTCACGCTCAAGATGAACGAGAACGGCACGGAGTCCGAGGGGAAGCTGAGCCTCGACATCCAGAAGTAGACAGTCGTTCAGCGAGCTTCACGACGGGCGGCCGCACGGCCGCCCGTTTCGTCTCGCCGCCCCGGTGTCATCCTGAACCGCCGATGCCCCGCAGGGGCTGAGGACGGTGAAGGACCCCCCGTCTTCGTCTGCGGCGTCGGGCCGGGGGGGGAGACCTTCGCCCCCACGCGCGCTAGAGTGAGCGCACGATGCAGTCGAAGGTCGAAGTCGTCCTCTACACGCGCGCCGCCTGCTCCCTCTGCGAGAAGGCGCTCGCCGCGATCCACGACGCGACGATGCGCCACGGCCTCTCAATCGCGCTCGCCGAGATCGACGTCGACTACGACCTCGATCTCCTCACCCGCTTCAACGACCACGTCCCGGTCGTCTACATCGCCGGACGCGAAGCATTCCGGCACCACGTCGACGCCGACGCGTTCGCGGCCGCCGTGCACTCGTCGCCGCGAAGCGGTGACGGCGAATAGCCGGGGGTGGAGCGCAGCGACACCCCCGGGGACGGCGTGAAACGAGAGGCGCCCTGGAGGGGCGCTGGCAATGGGTCGCTCAGCCATCCTTGCCGGTTGGCTTTCTTCGCGCGCGACTCTAATCTGAGCGACCTATGAAGAAAGCGTTACTCGTCGTCGTCGCAGTCGCGCTCGTCGTCTGGGTCGTCTCGTGGTTCCGGGCCGACGAAGCCGTTGCCACTTCGGCCGCGCGGCCCTGGCCGGGAGGGATGGGGACGCTCGACTCCGCCTTCGATCGATACCCGCCGTTGCAGGCAAACGACGCGTCCCGGAAGCTGACGGCGCTCGCCAACGCATTGCCGAAGAGCGAAGCGGTCGACGAGTTCGTCCGGCGCGAGATCTCACGGGGCGAGCTCACGATCGGCGAGCCGCCGTCGCTGCCCGACGTCTCGGCGATCCGGCAACTGCTTCTGGTCGAGCCGGTCGTCTGGGAGCGGCGGCATGTGGACGTCGGCGATGCCGACTCGTCGGCGCGGCGCGCAGTCCAGATG
>JBAQWH010000145.1:0-2314 GCA_049298815.1 Thermoanaerobaculia bacterium
AGTGACTGCGCCCCGACGTGGGTGAGAGCGACTTCGGCTCCTGTCGCGACGCCCCCTTCCGGGATGCGAAGCGCAGTGTCCCGATGCACGAGCGTCAGTGCCCCGGTCGTGGCAATCGCAACGCTTCCACGAGGCGTGAGACGGACGTCGACCGGATTCACTCCGACTCCGGGAGGGACGATCAGCTGCCGCCACGCGGTGGTGTAGCCGTCGAGCGCCAGGCGGAGGGTATGTGCGCCTTCGACTGCACGCGCCGAATAGCGGCCTCGCGAATCGGTCGTGGTCTCGAGCGGGGCATCGATGACCGTGACGGTGACGCCCGGAAGCGGACGACCGGTCTCCGCGTCGAAGACCTCGCCGCTGATGTAGCCCGAGCCATCGCCCGGGACCGGATCCGCGTCGTCGCCGAACGCGAACTGTTGAGAGAACGGGAACGCGAGCTTCTTCCCGCCGAGGTCCTCGATCGTCGTCTCGACCGTCAAGGTGAAGGTCTTCGACTTCAGGTCTTCGGCAGGAGTAAGGGCGACGGCCGACGGCGGCGTCTGCAGGGCGACGGTCGCCGGGACGTTGCGTCCGTCCGGCAGTTGCAGGCGGAACGAGCTCGCGGCGCTCTCCGGCTTGATCGCTTTCGAGAACGTCACCGTGATGCGGTTCGTGCTGCGGTCGAAGCTCGCGCCGATCACGCGCGGACCGTCGCAGTCGACGACGAAGCACGACTCCGTCGCTGGCGAGAAGGCCCCGTCGGCGGTCACGACTCTCACACGAACGACCTGGTGCCCCGACAGTCCGCCGATCGGCAGCTGGTAGGACCAGGTGCCGTCCGCCGAGGCCGTGGTCGCGAACGCAAGTGTCCCGAGGTCGATGCGGAGTCGTGCGCCGGCAGGGGCGGTGCCGGCAACTGTCAGCGTGCTCGCGCAGACGCTGGCGGGGACGTTCGAGAGGACGGGCGGAGTGCGAGGCGCGGTGGCCGAGACGGTGAAACTGGAGGAGAGCTCGCTGCCGAGCGGATCGCTGGACAGTGCGCGCGCGGAGGTCTCGAGACGCATCGTGTAGCGCTCACCTGCCGTCAGATGCGCCGACGGCGCGAACGTCAGGACGTCGCGGTCGAGACGAAGCGTCCCGCTCACCGCCGTCCCGGCCGCGTTTTCGAGGCGGAACGCCGGAGCGGTGCTGGCGCGGTCCATCGCCGCCGAGAAGAGAATCATCGGCATCGTCGAGGGGTCGACCTGCACCGCGTTCTCGGCCGGAAACCGCTCGACGACCGACGGCTTCGTTGCAGCGCGCGTCACACGGATTGTGTCGATCGCCGATCCGCCGTCGCCCGCCGTCACGCGAGCGATGACCGGCGTCATCCGGCCGGGCACGAACGGGACGGTGGCGGAGAACGTCGTCGCCGAGTCGAGCGTCGCTGCCGCACCGCCCACTTCGACGACGGCGCCTGGCGCGGCGGTGAATGTTCCGCGGACGACGAAGGAGTCACCGTCTGTGCTCGCGAAGACGCGGTTGTCGGCCGGCTCGCTGATCGCGATCGAGGGGTTGCCTGCTGCAACCGTGACCGGAATCGTCGCGGTCGCAGTCCGTCCGAGAAGATCGCGGGCCTCGACGACGACGGTCTGCTGACCGGTTGTCAGCGGGACGCTGGCGGCGACGAACGAGCCGTTCGTCTCGCTGAAGCTCGTGGCGGTCACCGTGACACTCGAACCGCCGGCGGTGATCGTGATCGTGGAGGGGTCGAGGTTCGACCAGAGGCCGCTCACGTCGATCGATGACGCGCCGGTCGTGATCGCGGTCGCGGGAGACGTGATCGTCAGCGACGGCGCGTCCTTCAGGTGAAGCACACGCCGCGAGGCGCTGACCATGCGGCCGGATGCACTCCGAGCCACCGCCGAGACGATGTTGAGGCCGGGCGTGAGCCGGACCCCCGTGACGGAGAACGCCTCGCCGGTCAGTGCTGCGAGAGCTCCGTTCACTTCGACCGACGCCGCGCCGGTCGCGACCCCGGTGACGCTGACCGTCTCTGCGGCCGTGACGCTGCCTTCAGTCGGCGACGTGATCGCGAGCGAGGGCTCACCCGTGACGCGGCGGAGGACGATCGTCGCAGTGGTTCCGGTCGGATTGCCCGAAGGGTCGGTGCAGGTGATCGCAACGACGTTGTCGCCCTCGAGCGGCAGTTCGATGGTCGCGCAGAACGAATCGCTCGAGACGAGCGCGGTCGTCCCGTTGACCTTGACTCCCGCGGCTCCGCCGCTGCGTCCGGCAAGCGTCACCTGATTCGACGTGACGGTGGATCCGTGAGGGGGATCGAACAGCTCGA
>JBAQWH010000146.1:0-5570 GCA_049298815.1 Thermoanaerobaculia bacterium
ACGTGCGCGTCTCCGAAGGTGCGGCCCGCCTCGCCAACGGAAACCTCGCCGGAAGCGTGCTCACGATGGACCGTGCGGTGCGGAACATGGTGGAGCTCGCGGGCCTCCCGATCGAGGCCGTCCTTCCTCTCGCAACGAGCGTCCCGGCGCGGATCGCGGGCGTTGCCGACCGCAAGGGGAAGATCGCCGCACGGTTCGACGCGGACCTCGTCGTCCTCGACGGGCGGCTGCACGTCACGCAGGTCCTCACCGGCGGCCGGGAGCTCGACTGATGCAGTGGGAGTCCGTCAAGGCGACCGACCTCGGCGCCGAAGCAGCTCGAATCCTTCTGTCTGCGATCCGTACCAACCCCCGAGCAGTCCTCGGCCTGCCAACCGGGCGCACCCCGATCAGCATGTACCAGCGCGTCGTCGCCGAGTGCAGCCGCGAATACCACTGCTTTGCCAGTGCGACGACGTTCAACCTCGATGAATACGTCGGCGTCCCGCGCGACGATCCCGGGAGCTACTTCACGTACATGCGCGAACACCTCTTCGCGCACATCGACATCGATCCGGCGAACGCACACATCCCCGACGGAAGCGCCGCCGACCCGGACGCGGAGTGTCTCCGGTACGAGTCGCTCATCCGCGCCGCGGGCGGCCTCGACCTCACGCTCCTCGGCCTCGGGCGGAACGGCCACATTGGTTTCAACGAGCCCGGAACCCCGTTCGACTCACGGACGCGCGTGGTCACGCTGACCGAGTCGACCCGGATCGCGAATGCCGACGTCTTCCCTCACGGCACGGTGCCAACGCAGGCGATCACGATGGGCATCGCCACGATCCTCGAGTCGAAGCGGATCGTGCTCCTCGTCGCAGGGAGGGGAAAGCGGGCGGCCATCGAGCGCCTTCGTTCGGGGGAGCGGGACCCGGCGTTCCCCGCCTCCGCTCTCTGGCTTCACGACAACGTCACGATCCTCGCGGCAGAAGAGCAGGACTGAGGCACTGCGCGAAACGGGGGCGTCAGGCCGACGCGTCCTGCAGCCAGGTCCCCTTCAAGGAGTCGTCCGCCACCTTCACGTTGTTTCGGCCCGTGTGTTTGGCGGCATAGAGCGCACGGTCGGCCGCCGCCACGAGCACGTCCGGCGTCATCTCTTCGGTCGGCACGATGGACGCCACGCCACAGCTCCCGCTGAGGATCTTCGTCGAGTTCGGACCGTAAGGAACCGCCAGCGCAAGGATCCCTTCCCGCAGCGCCTCGGCCACCTTCAAGGCCCCCTGGGTGTCCGTCGCCGGAAGGAGGATCCCGAACTCTTCACCGCCGTACCTCGCGACGACCTCGCCGCTGCGGCGGACCGTGTCCGCGAGTACTGCGCCGACGCGCCGCAGGCATTCGTCGCCTGCGGGATGTCCGCGCCGGTCGTTGAGATGCTTGAAGTGGTCGAGGTCGAGGAGGATCAGCGCGAGCGGCTGGTCGCGGCGGCGCGCACGGTTCCATTCGTCCGCGAGCGCGCGGTCGAAGAAGCGGCGGTTCGCGATCCCCGTGAGATCGTCCTCCATCGACAGGATCTCGAGCCGAGCGTTCGCTGATTCGAGCAGCCCGACGGTCTTCTGCAGTTCGGCGGTCTTCTCGTCCACGATCCTTCGCAGCGATTCGGCCTTCCTCCGCAGCGTGCGCGTCCGAACCCGGGTCACAGCGCCGATCACCACCGCGAGCAGCAGTATCCAGATGGCGATCGCAGGCCGCGTCCGGTACCAGGGGGCGAGGACACTGAATTTCCAGGCTGACTCGGTGCTCGGAGCCATCGCCGCCCCCCGCGCGCGAAGGCGGAACGTGTAGTCGTTCTCCGCGAGCGTCGTGTAGTCGATGAACGCCTGGTCGGTCCATTCGCTCCACGTCGTGTCGATCGGGTCGAGCTGGTATTGGTAAAGCACGCCCGGATGGAAGGACGCCGGTGCGAACTCGATGCGGATACGACCGAAGTTGTGCCGGAGGACCGGTTGCGCCGGAGCTGCGGACGAGGCCCCGCCGTACAGCAGCCGATTCTCACCTGCCACGACACGTCGGATCAGCGGCGCCGGCTGCCCCATCGCGGGCGCATCGGCCTTCGACCGGACGTAGCGGAACAGCCCTTTGTCGCTGGCGAACCAGACCACCCCGTCCTCGGTCGTCCTGAGGGCCTGGATGTCGGCCGCGGTCACGCTCACGAGCGGCACCCCTTCAGCGTCCCACGTGCCTGGCTTCTGCTTGTGAAACACCCGGGGGGGCGTGGAATTGATCCAGAGGTCGCCGCGGGCGTCCTGCATCGCGATGAAGAAGCCGCGCGGCGCTTTCACGTGCCGCAGGCGCGGATGCGGGATGAGACGACCTCCCGCACCGATGTCGAGGATCTCTCCATCGGCGTGGACGACCACGACCCGGCCGTCGACCGGCGTCACGTTCATTTCGCCGCTGCCGTACTGCGTGACCTTCTGCGACGCGGAGCGCGCGCCGTCGATCCGGATCGCGCCATTGAAGGTCGTGCCGCACCAGACCACGCCGTCCTGTTCCTGGATCGTGTTGATGTACTGCGGCACTCCTTTGACGAGTCCCTCGTGCTTCCACCGGTCGCCTTCACGGCGGATGCTGCCGAGGCCGTCGCCCTGCGCAAGCCAGATCCTCGACGGGTCGGCTTTCGACTCGTGGAGATCGTAGATTTCACCCTCGAACGGCAGGACCAGCTCCGGCGCCCCCGATCCGCGGATCCGGTGGATGCCGCGTGAGCTGCTGATCAGAAGCTGATCGCGAAGCGGGAAGGTTCGCCACGCCCCCTCCTCGAATCCCGGGACACGCGACCCCTGTCCTTCGCTGTCGATGATGTAGAGGCCGTGGGTCGTTGCCGCGTACAGCCGGCCCTCGTAGCGGGTCACGTCTCCGGCGCTCCCACGGATCCCGCGCCGCGCGTCGAACAGGCTCACCGGCGACGCGAGCTCGACGCGCACGATCGGTCCGTCCATCGCGACCCAGAGCGATCCGTCGCGGTCGAGCCGGATGTCGTTGATCACTGCGTCGGGAAGCCCCTCGTAGACACCGACGAACTGCTCGACCTGGCCCTCAGGCGTCAGGATTACGAGGCCGCTCTGCCGGGTCGCCAGAATGAGTCGGCGGTCGGGCAGCTCCGCCCCGGCCACCACCAACTTTCCTTTGAGCCACTCGGAGGCCTCAGGAGCGAACCCGGTGACCCCCTCCGATGTGACGGTGAGCAGCCTTCCTGCGCGAGTCGCCACCACCACCGAGCCGTCGCGGCGCCGGACGATCGACCTGACATGCTCCTCGATGCCCGCCGGAGTGATCGCGCTGGTCGCCGGGTCGAAGCGATGCAGCCCCTTCGGACCGCGCAGGAAGATCGCCTCCCCTTCGGCGTTACACCCGCGGGGCGCCGCTTCAGGCTCGAACTGCGCCACGACGAAAGGGACGCCTCCGTTCCACATGACGAGGCTCCTCTCCGTCACGAACAGGAACCCGGCGCGGGTCGGACAGATGCACCGCACGTCGCCGAAATCTCGCTGAGCGGCCGGAAGGCGGGGCCGGAGGGACTCGAACCGTACAGAACCATTGGCGTCGTGCGACAGGAACCCGAAGTCGTCGACCATGCCGAGCGCGACGGTCCCTTTCGCATCGGACGCGACCGCCAGCGCAACCTGATCGTCGGGGAGGTTGAGGAGGCGCCACCAGGCACCGTCCCACGAGAGGAGACCGTGCAGGTTTCCGAAATACAGCACCCCTCGGGCATCCTGGGCGATATCGAACGTCTGAGGGCCGGCGCGATGCGCTTCAGCCTGATGGACCGTGATGAGCGGCACCCCTCGCTCCGCGCCGAAGGCGGAGAGCGTCGCAAGAACGCACGCAGCGGCCACGAACAACACCGTGCGCCAGGGGGCACAACGCGTCGGTATGAGTGCCATCAAAAAGGGCCTGATTCACCATAGCACTGCGTGGCACGCTCCAGCGGCGCCAGGCATCCCCCGCAAGGGTGGACCCTTCATCTTGACGCGTGATTGCGGCTTCGCTGACGCTAGTTTGACGAGCCGGCCGCCTCTTTCCTCACCATCACCCGAAAGCGCCAGTCGTGCTTCTCGTACCAGAACGAGACTTGCGACGCGAACGTCTGGCCGAGCGGCTTGTTGATCTTCGTCTCGAACAGAGGGTAGAGCGACGTGGGGCTCTCGTAGTGCCAGAAGAGCTCCGCGGCGCCGACTGTCGGCACGGTCGGGTGGCGGGTGAAGTTGCGCAGACCGTCGTAGCGCTTCTGGCAGATCAGGCCGCGGTAGACCGGGCCGCGAACGCTCGGCGCCGTGCCGAGGATCGGGAAGCCCTTTCGGGTGACGCGGGCCACATGGGAGGTCGTTCCTCCTTCCTGCGACTCGGTGACGGTGACCAGTCCGGCCTTCTCGAGATTCCGCAGCGTTCTGACCGCCTTCGCGTCGTAATCGTCCATCGGCGCCCCCGCGTTCCACCAGACGCGCTGCGGAACCTCGGCATAGACAGGCTCCCGCTTGAACGACCAGCGGCTGACGATCTCCTCGGCCTTTGCCGCGGTCAGCGGCTCGGGCCTGGAACATCCCGCGACGATCAGCAGCGCAAGGGCGGGCAGGACTCGGCTCGTGGTTCGTTGCATGTTCGACCTGACTTCGTTCCAATGGATGACGCTGAGGGTGCGGGTTTGGTTGCGGTTCGTTTGCGGCCCCACACTATCCCGTCCTTCGAGCGATCGGCTATGCTTCGCCCTCCGGCATCGGCTGAGCGGCTTGGCCGTGACGTTGCTGCTGCCGGTCATTCTGTTGAGCTCACGGAGAACTCGATGCACGCTCAGACGACCATTCCTTCGATGCTGCTCGGCCGGCTCGTTCGCGGACGTACCGCCGCCGACATGCTGCTGGTCATCGGCGCCAGTTTTCTCATCGCGATCGCGGCGCAGATCTCCCTTCCTCTTCCGTTCACCCCTGTCCCGCTGACTCTTCAGCCTCTCGCGGTCATTCTCATCGGCGCGGCGCTCGGCTCGACCCGGGGCGCTGCGGCCGCGGCCCTCTACCTCGCGGAAGGCTTCGGTGGACTTCCCGTCTTCGCGCAGGGGATCGGTGGACCGGCCGTCTTGATGGGCGCGACCGCCGGGTACCTCTTCGCCTTCCCGTTCGCCGCATTCACCGCGGGATGGATTTCCGAGCGCGGCTGGGGCAACAGCGCCGTCCGCTCGATCGCAGGGATGCTCGCTGCGCTCGCCGTGATCTACGCCGGCGGCTGGTCCTGGCTCTCGATGCTGGTGGGCCCGCAGGCCGCGTTCGTGGCCGGTGTGGTGCCGTTCGTTCTGGCCGATGCAGTGAAGGTGGCGATCGCTGCCGCCCTGCTCCCGAAGGCGGGGAAGCTCATCGCGCGCTTCTGACCCCGACTACGGCTTGAAGTGAAAAAGGCGGCCTCACGGCCGCCTTTTTCGTCTTCCTGCGTTTCGTGTCGTGCCTAAGTCTTGGTCCCGCCGACCGGCGGGTGCGGGTGGGTCTGCGGTTCCGGTTCGGGCAGCGGCGTCGACTCGCGCCCGGCGCGGTCGGTGGTCT
>JBAQWH010000147.1:0-3944 GCA_049298815.1 Thermoanaerobaculia bacterium
CCACTAACGACTGACCACTAACGACTCGGTGGGTGGTACGCGCGGTGGATCTTCCAGAGGTCCCTCAGTGCGCAGATGAAATCGGTCGACTTCACCTTCGAGCCCTGCACGTCGTGCCATTCGGTGATCGGCAGCTCGTAGATCGCTCCGGCCGCGACCTCACGGCTGCGCTGCCGGACGAGCCTCGCGATGATCTCGACATCGAAGATCCAGCGGGAGAGGAAGGGCTCGGCGAACAGCTCGCGCAGCCCGGCGGTCACGCGGAAGAGCTTGGCCCCGCACTGCGTGTCGTACACCGCCAGGCCGAGCGACGAGGAGATGAGCGTCGCGCCGACCCGGCCGACGTAGTGCCGCGTCGGGCGCCGGCTGATCGACCTGCCGAGCAGCCGGACCCGTGCAGCGAACACCATCTCGATCTCCGGGCGCGCCTCGAAGACGTCCAGGAACGAGGGGATCTCGGCGAGCGGGGTGGCGAGGTCGGCGTCCCAGAAACCGACGAAATCGGGATGGCTCTCGAGTGCCTCGAGAATCCCCCTGCGAACGGCCTCCGCCTTACCGCCGTTCTGCTCGAGGTCGAGGAACCGGAACCGCCCGCCGGGCTCGACCGCCAGCTTCCGGAGAAGGGGAGCGGTCCCGTCGCGGCTCCCGTCATTGACGAAGAGGAACTCGACCGACGAGTCCGCCTCGACGAACTTCCGGAACTCCTCGACGGCGAGACGGCGCTCTTCGTTGTAACAGGGGACGACGATGGTGACACGCACGGCGCGGCATTCTGCCACGAGTCACGCCGGGCAGCGATCAGGCTGCCTCCGATCCATACCGATGACTGGTCAATATATTGACCGGTCAGTGTACTGACTGCGGCGTGCATCTCCAGCCCGATGCCCGCATCGACGCCCGTTCCGCCCTTCGGGTGGTCGCCCTTTCCCGGCGGATGACGCGGGCGGCGGATGCTGTTGTAATCGCCCTGTGTCCGAGTCCCGTCTCGAGCGATTGAAGCTCCGCCTCAAGGAGATCCCCGAACGTCCCGGCGTCTACCTGCACAAGAACGTCGCAGGCGAGGTCATCTACGTGGGGAAGGCCCGCAACCTGAGGAGCCGGGTCAGCTCGTACCTGGTTGGCCGGGGGGCTCGCGACGCGAAGACGATGACGTTGATCAACGAGATCGAGTCGATCGACTTCGTCACGACGAACAACGAGCTCGAGGCGATCCTCCTCGAGAACAACCTCATCAAGGCCCACCAGCCGCGCTACAACATCCTCCTCAGGGACGACAAGAGCTACCCCTACCTGAAAGTCACGATGTCGGAGGACTTTCCGCGGGTGGTTTTCACGCGCCGGATCGATCGGAAGAAGGGCGACCTCTTTTTCGGGCCGTTTTTCGCCGGGACGGCGCGGCGGATCCTCAAGCTCGTCGCCGATCAGCTCAAGCTGCGGAGTTGCGACCTCGAGATCACCGACGGGAAAAACGCTCTCACGCGGCCGTGTCTCTATTACGACATGCACCAGTGTCTCGGTCCGTGTGTCGTCGGGCTGACGACGAAGGACGCCTATCGGGAAATGGTCGACGATGTGGTCCTTTTCCTCGGGGGGAAGACGCGCGAGCTCCACGAGCGGCTCCGCAGCCGCATGTACAAGGCCGCCGAGGAGGAGAGCTTCGAGCTCGCCACCTACTATCGAGACCTCATTCGGACGGTGGAGCGTATTCAGGCCGAACAGCAGGTCGCCTCCGCCGAGGATGAGGAGATGGACGTCTGGGCCCTCCACGAAGAGGGGGGGGACGTGGCGGTGCAGCTCTTCGTCATCCGTGGCGGCAACGTCGTCGACCGGCGCGAGCTCTTCTGGGAGAAGGTCGCCGGCTATCAGCCCGGCTACTTCCTCAGCGAGATTCTCCAGCGCTACTACCAGGACAACATGTTCATCCCGGCCGAGATCCTGATCCCGTTCGCGCCGGAGGACGCCGGTCTGCTCGACGAGTGGCTGGCGTCGCAGGCGGGGAGAAAGGTGCACGCGCGGGTACCGCAGCGCGGGCGCGGGGTCGACCGGATGGAGCTGGCGACGCGGAACGCGCGGCTGTCCCACGAATCGCGGTTCCGGAAGTCGCAGCAGGACCGCCTTCAGATCGCCGCCGGGCGGCTGGCGGAGATTCTCGGATATCCGGAGCGGGAGCTGCAGAGGATCGAGTCCTTCGACATCTCGAACATCCAGGGAACCGACTCGGTCGCCGGGATGGTCGTTCTCGACCGCGGAAAGTTCGACAAGAACCAGTACCGCGTCTTCAACATCAGGACAGTCGAAGGGGCCGATGACTTCCGCTCGATGGCGGAAGCGGTCGACAGGCGCTACCGGCGTCTGCTCGACGACGAGAAGTCGCTGCCGGACCTCATCCTCATCGACGGAGGCCGGGGCCAGCTGAACGCCGCGCTGGCGGCGCTGCGGCAGCTCGGGATCGAGGAGATCCCGATTGCCGGTCTCGCGAAGCGTGAGGAGGAGATCTACGTTCCGGATCGCGACGAGCCGTTCCGGCTCGAGAAGCGTGATCCCGCGCTGCAGCTGCTCCAGATGGTCCGCGACGAGACGCATCGCTTCGCGGTGTCGTCGCACCGGCGGCGCCGTTCGAAGCGGACGCTGCACAGCGCGCTCGACGATCTACCGGGGATCGGAGAGAAGCGGAAGCGGCTCCTCATCGAACGATTTGGAAGTGTGTCGGCGGTGCGACAGGCTTCGCCCCAGGATCTGATCAACGCGCTCGGCCGCAAGGTCGGGCAGTCGCTCTACGACGAGTTGCATGGCGCGTAGCGGCCGGCAGCGGCGCGGCGATCCGAGGCACTCGCAACGGATGTCGGCACACTGACCCTAACGACTGACGACTGACCCCTGTTGTTGAGGCATAATCGAAGCGTCGAGACACACTCCTCGAGCTGACAGCTGCGTGCCCAGGCCGGGAGGGAGGGAGCAAGTACGTAATGAACCTCGAAGGCAACATCGGCGAGATCGATCTGATTGGCCGGCTCGTCGAGCTTTGGCACGAGCGGTTCACCGGGGCGATCCGCTTCGAGAACGACGGCATCATCAAGATTCTCTACTTCAAGAACGGAGACATCCTCTCCGCGAGCACGAACGACCGCTCGGACTCGATCGACGAGATCCTGATGCGGGCCGGCAAGGTCAGCCGCGACCACGTGAAGCAGGCGCTGGCCAAACGCAAAGAGAGCGAGACCCTGGGCGACGCCCTTCTCAACCTCGGCTTCATCACGCGCAAGGAGCTCTCGTGGGCCCGCCGCGTCCAGGTCGTCGGCGTGATCCGCTCGATCGCCGGCTGGAACGTGGGGTCCTTCACCATCGTGGCGGACTACCTCCCGAAGCGTGACGAAGGCACTCTGTTCGCGCTGCCGCAGATTCTGGTCGAGCTGGTCGTGACCGAGCAGGACCGCGCCCGGTTCGAGTCGGCCATGAACGGGGGAGACCTCGTTCTCGAAAAATCCGAGACGTTCGATTCGGTCTTCCCGACTCTCGGCCTGAACGAAGACGCCGACGCCATCGCGGGAGCGCTCGACGGCGTGCGGAACGCCCGCGAGATCGCCAACGTCTCAGGGCGCGACACCTTCAACGTCTACAAGCTCCTTCGTGCACTCGCCATCCTCGGCGTGGTTCGCGAATCGACAGGACCTAAAGTGACACCTGAGGTTTCTTCCGAAGCGTTCCTCGACTTCGGTGCCCCTGCGTCCGAGCCCTCCCAGGAGTGGGCCGACTGGGGAGCGACCTCGAATCCGACGTTCGATCTCGACGATACGACCGACGCCCCGGCGCTGGACCTCAATCCGCTTCCCGAGGCGTCTGAATCGCCGCTGGTGTTCGAGAGCGAGACGGTCCCCGCACCGGAGCCGCTGCCCGCCATCACCTGGGACGACACTCCCGCCTGGGAGAGTCCCGCGACGCCGAAC
>JBAQWH010000148.1:0-10358 GCA_049298815.1 Thermoanaerobaculia bacterium
GCCTCGCGCCACGGATCCGCTCAACCCTGCGTGCTACGATGCGCGCCGCGCCTGGGGCGCCACATTGAATCCGGGGGTCCAATCGTGGATATCGCTGTCATCGGAACGGGCTATGTAGGCCTGGTCACCGGCGCAGGTCTGGCTGACTTCGGCAACGACGTCATCTGCGTCGACGTCGATACGCGGAAGATCGACGCGCTCAAGCAGGGCGTGATCCCGATCTACGAACCCGGTCTCGACACGCTCGTCAGCAAGAACGTCGCGGAAGGGCGGCTGCACTTCACGACCGACCTCGCCTCGTCCGTCCGGGCGAGCCGTGCAATCTTCATCGCCGTCGGAACCCCGCCGAAGGCGGACGGCTCGGCTGATCTCCGTTACGTCGAAGAGGTCGCTCATTCGATCGCCCGCGAAATGAACGGGCCGAAGCTCGTGATCACGAAGTCGACGGTTCCCATCGGTACCGGCCAGCTGATCGAGAAGATCATCGGGTCTTACGACACGGGGCACAGGCTCTCGGTGGTGTCGAATCCCGAGTTCCTGCGGGAAGGCTCGGCGATCGAGGACTTCATGCGACCTGACCGGGTCGTCATCGGCGCGCCCGACGAGGAGTCGGCGACGCTGATGAAGGAGATCTATGCGCCGCTTCACACGCTCGAGGTGCCGTTCGTCGTGACGAACGTCGAGTCGTCGGAGCTGATCAAGTACGCGTCGAACGGCTTCCTCGCAGTGAAGATCACCTTCATCAACGAGATTGCGATTCTGTGCGAGAAGGTCGGCGCGAACGTGCAGGACGTGGCGCGCGGAATGGGCCTCGACTCCCGCATCGGTCCGAAGTTCCTCCAGGCGGGTCCCGGCTACGGCGGCTCGTGCTTCCCGAAGGACACCTCCGCGATGGCCGACATCTCGCGCAAGCACGGCTACGAATTCGAGATCATCGAGGCAGTCCTCCGCGTCAACGAGAACGTCAAGAGCCGCATGGTCGACAAGATCGCGAATGCGCTCGGCGGCGACGTGAAGGGGAAAACGGTCGGGATGCTCGGCCTGGCCTTCAAGCCGGAGACGGACGACATGCGCGACTCTCCGACGATCCCGATCATCAAGGGACTTCAGAAGCGTGGGGCGAAGGTCCGCGCCTACGATCCGCAGGCGAGCGAAAACGCGAAGTCGATCTTCGAGAACGTCACCTATTGCAGCGATGCATACGAGACCGCCGCGGGGGCGGACGTCCTCGTGATCGCGACCGAGTGGAACGAGTTCCGCGCGCTCAAGCTCGAACGGATCAAGGAGGAGATGAGGAGACCGCTCATCGTCGACCTGCGCAACGTCTACGACGACAGGCGGATGAAGGCTGCAGGCTTCGACTACGTCTCGGTCGGGCGCGGACAGGACATCCGGGAAGGACGCTCCTGATGGGCCGTGCACTGATCACCGGCGGCGCCGGATTCCTCGGATCCCATCTCTGTGAGCTGTTCCTCTCCCGCGGTCATGAGGTCGTCTGCATGGACAACCTCATCACCGGCAATCCGAACAACATCAAGCATCTCCTCGGGCGGGACGACTTCAGCTTCATCAAGTACGACGTCACGAACTACGTCCACGTCGACGGGCCGGTCGACTACGTGCTTCATTTCGCGTCGCCGGCAAGCCCGATCGACTATCTCGAGAAGCCGATTCAGACGCTGAAGGTCGGCTCTCTCGGCACGCACAAGACCCTCGGACTCGCCAAGGACAAAGGCGCTCGCTATCTCATCGCGTCGACTTCCGAGGTGTACGGCGATCCCCTGATCCATCCGCAGAAGGAAGACTACTGGGGCAACGTCAACCCGGTCGGCCCGCGCGGGGTCTACGACGAGGCGAAGCGCTTCGCCGAAGCGATGACCATGGCGTATCACCGCTACCACGGCGTCGAGACGCGCATCGTCAGGATCTTCAACACCTACGGCCCCCGGATGCGAGTCCGGGACGGCCGGGTCGTTCCGGCGTTCATCGCGCAGGCGCTGCGCAACGAGCCGATGACCGTGTTCGGAGACGGCTCGCAGACCCGCTCGTTCTGCTACGTGACGGATCTGATCGAGGGGATCTACCGGCTGCTGATGTCGGACGAGGTCCAGCCGACCAACATAGGCAACCCGAGTGAGATGACCGTCCTGCAGTTCGCCGAGGAGATCAAGCGGCTGACGGGCGCGAGCTCACCGATCGAGTTCCGGCCACTGCCGGAAGACGATCCGAAAATCCGTCGCCCGGACATCACGAAGGCGCGATCGCTTCTGGGCTGGGAGCCGAAGGTGCCGCTCGAGGAAGGGCTCACGAAGACGATCGAGTACTTCCGCACCGTCGTGATCTGAAGTAAGAAGTGTGAAGTATGAAGTATGAAAAAAGAGCGGGTTGAACCCCGCTCTTTGCGTTTTCGTGCTGCTTTTCCTACTTCTTACTTCGCGTCAGCGAATGATCGTCTCTTCGCGACGCGGGCCGGTCGAGATGATGGTCGCCTGGGTCTCGGTCTCGTCCTCGATGAAGCGGATGTAGTCGCGCGCTTCCTGCGGGAGATCGTCGTAGGACGTGATTCCGGCGGTCGAGGTCTTCCATCCCTTGAATGTCCGGTACTCGGGCTGGTAGTCGTCGTGCGCCACGGCGAATGCCGGGAATGTGTTCCACGTCTCGCCCCGGACCTTGTAGCCGGTGCAGATCGGGATCTCGTCGAATTCGTCGAGGACGTCGAGCTTGGTGACGGCAAGCTCGTCGATGCCGCTGACCATCGAGGCGGTGCGGAGGACCGGCAGGTCGAGCCATCCCGTCCGGCGGGGGCGGCCGGTCACGGTGCCGAACTCGTTGCCGCGGCGGCGGAGGTGCTCGCCGTGGTCGTTGTTCAACTCTGTCGGGAACGCGCCGCCGCCGACCCTGGTGGTGTAGGCCTTTGCGACGCCGACGACCGTGTTGATGTGCTTGGGGGCCACGCCGAGGCCGGTGCAGACGCCACCGACGACGGTGTTCGACGAGGTGACGAAGGGATAGGTGCCGTGATCGATGTCGAGCATCATCCCCTGGGCGCCTTCGAACATCACGCGCTTCCCCGCGCGGATCTGTTCGTTGATCCAGATCGTGCCGTTGGTGATGCGGCTCGCGAGCTGCTCACCGTAGGCGAGGTAGTCGTCGTACAGCTTCGTGGGGTCGAAGGTCTCCGCGCCGTAGACGTCCTTCAGCACGGCATTCCGCTCGGCGCAGGTGAAATCGATCTTCTGCTTGAGGACTTCCGGATCGACGAGGTCGGCGATGCGGATGCCGTAGCGGCCGGCCTTGCTCTCGTAGGCAGGGCCGATGCCGCGGCCGGTGGTGCCGATCTTGGCGATGCCGGCGGCCTGTTCGCGCGCCTGGTCGAGCGCGCGGTGGTAGGGGAGGATGCAGTGCGCCGCATCGCTGATGAGGAGGTTCTCCTCGATCGTCACTCCCGCTGCACGCAGATTGGTGATCTCGTCGAGCAGGGCCTGCGGGTCGATGACCATCCCGTTGCCGAGCAGGCAGAGTTTGTTGGGATGGATGATCCCCGACGGGATGAGGCGGAGCGCGAAGTGTTTGTCCGCGTACTTCACGGTGTGGCCGGCGTTGTGGCCGCCCTGATACCTCGCGACTACGTCGAAACGCTCGCAGAGGAGATCGACAATCTTGCCTTTCCCCTCGTCTCCCCACTGCGTACCGATGACAGCTACGTTCTGAACCTGGTCTCTCATGGAACGGCGCGGAGCCTAGCACAAGTGGGGGTGCGGCGGCCCCCGCCCCGGGGGCTACTGGCCACTGACCACCGGCCACTGTCTCGGGATATGCTCCAACCGCCCGATTCCAACCATTGCGAGGTCGCTCATGTCCCTCCTTTCAACCCTTTCCACCGAGCTCGATCAGATGGCCCAGGCGGCGACGCTCAAGCATGAGCTGAAGCTCCGCGGCGCCCAGGGTCCGGTCGTCGATGTCGAAGGTCTCGGTGAGACCATCATGCTCACCTCCAACAACTACCTGGGTCTGGCAAACCACCCCGCGATCGTCGAGGCGGCCGAAAAGGCCGAGCGCGACTACGGGTACGGCCTGGCGTCGGTCCGGTTCATCTGCGGGACCCAGACGATCCACCACGAGCTCGAGGCGCGGATCTCCCGTTTCTTCGAAACCGAGGCAACGATCCTCTACGGGTCGTGCTGGAACGCGAACGAAGGCCTCTTTCAGACGGTCGCGCTCGAGCAGGACGCGATCATCTCGGACGAACTGAATCACGCCTCGATCATCGACGGCATCCGGCTCGCGAAGGCGAAGAAGGAACGCTACAAGAACCGCGACGTGGGCGACCTGCGCCGCGCACTCGAAGCGACCCGGGACTCGCGGAACAAGCTCGTCATCACGGACGGCGTCTTCTCGATGGAGGGTTCGCTGGCTCCGCTCCCCGAGATCGTAGAGGCCTGCAACGAGTTCGGTGCTTTCCTCGTGGTCGATGAGTCGCACGGGACCGGAGTGATGGGGAAGACCGGCCGAGGAACTCCGGAGGAGCTCGGAGTCTTCGGGAAGATCGACGCCTACACCTCGACGCTCGGGAAAGCGCTGGGCGGCTCGCACGGTGGCTTCACGACCGGTCCGAAAGTCCTCGTGGAGTACCTGCGTCAGAAATCGCGTCCCTACCTGTTCTCGAACACCCTCCCGCCCGCCGTCGTGATGGGCTCGATCGCCGCGCTCGACCTCGTCGAAAAGGACCCGAGCTTCGTCCTCCGCCTGAGGGAGAACACGACGTACTTCCGGGCTCAGCTCGCGGAAAAGGGTGTGCGCGTCCGCGAAGGCATTCACCCGATCGTGCCGATCATCGTTGGGGACACCGCGAAGGCGATCGCCATGTCGGGCGAGTTGCTCCGGAGAGGTGTCTACGTCTCGGGCTTCGGGTTCCCCGTCGTGCCTCAGGGGCAGGCGCGCCTGCGCTGCCAGATCAGCGCCGCGCATACCCGTGAGCATCTCGACCGTGCGATCGCCGCAATCGTGGCCGTGGCAGGCGAGCACGGCGTTCTGATCTGATCTGACCGGCGTCCTTCTCCCCGACGGAGGGAGAGGGACTGCCGGGAACTTGCCGCTCAGAATTCGGTTCTGAGCGTGAGCGTTTGAACCGACCTATGCGCACCAATGACAGCGGCGTCTCGCGCGGCTATGCCCAGCTCCGCGAAGGCATCGAAGCGTTTCTTCGATTCGCGAACGGGAGAGTCTGGAGCGAGGCCTCGCAGCGCGAGAGGCTGCACGCGCTGTCGATCGCCATTCGACGCCCCTCCCTCGATGCGATGCGCGAGAGCGAGCGGAGGTACCGCGACCAGGGCTCGAAGCGTCTCTACTACCTCTCGATGGAGTTCCTCATGGGCCGTGCCCTCGGGAACAACCTGACGAACCTCGGCCTCTACGACGAGGCGAGATCGATCGTCACGGAGCTCGGAGCCGACCTCGACGAGCTTCAGGCGCTCGAGCCTGATGCTGCACTCGGCAACGGCGGCCTCGGACGGCTTGCCGCCTGTTTCCTCGACTCGATGGCGACGCTCGACCTCCCCGGATTCGGCTACGGCATCAACTACGAGTTCGGGCTCTTCCGACAGACGTTCATCGACGGCTATCAGCACGAGAAGCCGGACCACTGGCTCAACGGCGGGTCGCCCTGGCTGATCGAGCGCCACGACGAGGCGGTCGAGATCCCTGTCTACGGGTCGATCCAGCACACCTTCGAAAACGGCGTCTACGCCCCGAGGTGGGCCGATTTCAAGATCCTGGTGGGTACGCCGCACGACATGCCGATCGTGGGCTATGGCGGCCGGACGGTGAACGTGCTGCGGCTCTTCTCCGCGCGCGCATCCGACGAGTTCGACATCGGGATCTTCAACTCGGGCGATTACATCCGCGCGGTGCAGGACAAGATCAGCAGCGAGTCGATCTCGAAGGTCCTCTATCCCTCCGACGTCGTCGCTGCGGGGCGCGAGCTCCGCCTGCTGCAGGAGTACTTCCTCGTCGCCTGCTCGGTGCGCGACATCATCAAGCACTTCAAGGAGAGGCACGACTCGTTCGAGCAGTTCCCGGAGAAGGTCGCCATCCAGATGAACGACACGCATCCGGCGCTCGCGGTTCCGGAGCTGATGCGGATCCTCGTCGACGAGGAGCGACTGCCGTGGGAAGCCGCGTGGCTGATGACCGTCCAGGCGCTCGGCTACACCAACCACACGCTTCTGCCGGAGGCGTTGGAGCGGTGGTCGTTCGAGCTGATCGAGCGCGTGCTGCCGAGGCATCTGCAGATCATCCAGGAGATCAACCGGCGCGTGCTCGCGGAAGTCGAACGACGCCATCCCGGCGACGTGCAGACGCAGCAGCGCGTCGGAGTCATCGCGGACGGAGAGATCCACATGGCCCGCCTCGCGATGGCCGGGAGTCACTCGATCAACGGGGTGGCGGCCATCCACTCGAATCTGATCACCACGAATCTCGCGCCGGAGTTTTTCCGGATGTACCCGCAGCGTTTCAACAACAAGACGAACGGCGTGACGCCGCGTCGCTGGCTGCTCCACGCGAACCGGCCGCTCTCGGCCCTCATCACCAAGTACATCGGCGATGCGTGGCCGGCCGACCTGGAACGGCTGCGCGATCTCGAGACCTTCGCCGACGATGACGGCCTGCTCGATCGGCTCGACGCCGTGAAGAAGCGAAACAAGATCGCCCTCGCGAAGCTGACGAAGGATCTGACCGGCATCGCCGTCGACCCTGCCTCCATGTTCGACGTGCAGATCAAACGGCTGCACGAGTACAAGCGGCAGCTTCTCAACGCCCTCCACGTGGTCCACCGCTACTGGGAGATCCTCGAGGACGGAAAGACCCCGCTGCAGCCGCGCACCGTTTTCTTCGCGGGCAAGGCGGCGCCCGGGTACTGGATGGCGAAGCTCATCATCAAGCTGATCCACTCGATCGGCGAAGTGGTGAACTCCGACCCGCGCACACGGGACTGGCTCCGCGTCGTGTTCCTGCCCGATTACCGGGTCACGCTGGCGGAAGCGATCATTCCTGCTGCGGAGTTGTCCCAGCAGATCTCGACGGCGGGCAAAGAGGCCTCCGGAACGGGCAATATGAAGCTCGCGCTGAACGGTGCGCTCACGATCGGCACGCTCGACGGTGCAAACATCGAGATCCGCGACGAGGTCGGCGAGGAGAACATCTTCATCTTCGGTCTCCAGGCGGCCGAGGTGGCCGGGCTCGTACCTCACTACGACCCGCAGATCTACCTCACGCAGCACCACTGGCTGTGGCGCGTGGTCGATTCGATCGCCTCAGGGCACTTCTCGCGTGGCGACAAGGACCGCTTCCGACCGATCGTTGCGAAGCTGACCTCGTCGACCGACGAGTATCTCCATCTGGCCGACATGCCCGACTACGTCGCGCGGCAGGGCGAGGTCGACCAGGCCTACGTCGATCGCCGGGGGTGGAACCGCAAGTCGCTGCTGAACATCGCGAGAATGGGGAAGTTCTCCTCGGACCGGACGATCAGCGAGTACGCCCGCGACATCTGGGACATCAAGCCGGCCGTGATCGGCAACTTCGCACACGAAGCCCTTCTGGACGGCGACTGAGAGGCGGTCTCGCGTTCGGAGTCAGGCTTGCGGTGCGAGTCCGGCCGCCATCGCCGCGAACGCGCGCGCCACTGCCTCGTCGTCGAACGGGGTCGCGACCCCCTGGCGCTGCGCGAGGACGCGTTCCCGCATCATCGCCTCGGCACCGCCGAGCAGGGCGGTCGCGATGACCTCGGCCGGCAGGTCGGGGCGAAGGGATCCGTCCTGCTGCCCGGTCCGCACCAGGCCAACGACGCTCTCCATGAACTGCGTGAATCCGTTGGAGAGAATGACGTCGCGGGAGTTGCCGCGGATCCGCCGCCCCTCGAGGAGGAAGAGGAAGGCCAGGTCGTCGTCCTGACCCAGGGTCTGGAGGATCAGGCCGAGCACGCGGACCACCGCGTCCCGTCCATGCGCTGCGTCCGTGATCGACGCCGCAAGCGACTCGCGGATGCCGTTCCATCCATCGTTGAAGATCGCCTCGAGAACGCCGTTCTTCCCACCGAAATAGCGAATCAGCTGTGATTCGGAGCTTCCTGCATCGCGCGCGATGGCAGCTGTCGACGTCTGCTCGTAGCCATGGCGGCTGAACAGCGTCTTGGCCGCGGAGAGAAGCCTTCCGCGGGACGTCTGGGTTACATCACCGTCAAAACTGGGCACCGGCCCAGCGTACGGGCGCGATCCGATGCCGTCAAGGTGGTGGTGGTACTAGCGCGGGTCGGATCGGTGAACTTCAGAGCCCTTCTTCGGGGGAGTGCCGGTGCTCCTCGTGGCTGCGGTAGTTCGCGGCCGACCAGCCGACACCGACGATTACGGCCAACGTCGCCGGGATGGCGGGGATGGAGAAGTTGAACTCGGCGAGGCCGTGAAGCAGGAGCGACATCAGCGCGCCGGCTGCGGCGAGCGCCACGGCGCTCTCCTCGCGATGGGCCTGCTTCCACCAGGCCTTGAGAAGGAGCGCGAGCATGCCGAGCAGACCGGCTGCGGCGAGCGCCACGCCGATCCACCCGCCCGTCACGAGTAGCTGCAGCGAGTCGCTGTGAGCCTGCTCCACGAGTCCGGGCAGATCATGCGGCTGGACGCGGCGGAAGGCCTCCCTGAAGGCGCCGAGTCCGAATCCGAGGTGCGGGCTGGCGCTCCAGGCATCGACCGACGTCTCCCACAGGCGGAACCTCGCGTCGGACTGCGGATCGCGGGGATCGGATGCGAGGAACCTCGTGAATGCGTTGCCGGTGGCGGCCATGCCCGCGATGACACCGGCAACCACCAGCACGAGGCCGACGGCCATGGCGGCGCGGACCCTGCGCCGTCGGACGCGATGGTGGAGCAGAGCAAGCGCAAACAGGATCACAGTGACGAAGACCGCCGTGGCGGTCCCCATGCGCGACTTCGTCAGTGCGATCCCTGTTGCGATGACCGCCCAGAGGATGGTGCGCCAGGCGAATGCGATGAATCGTCCCTCGAGTGCCGAGGTGTCGTCGGCGGTCAGCTTCCTCCGCGGTCCGCGAAGGACTGCCGTCAGGATCAATGCGAACGCAACCATGAGGGCGATCTCGAGATAGCCCGCGAAGTGGTTCGGGTTGACGAACGCGCCGTGGAGACGGTCCGCGTAGCGCCACGCCGCGCGCTCGGCCATCTCGTCGCCCGCGTTGCGGACGCTCCAGTCCGTCAGCGACGCGTATCCAACATGGAGCGCTGCGGCGGTCAGAAATACCAGCAGCACGGTCCGTCGTTGCAGGCGAGTGCACGCAAGTCGAACGGCTGCGACGAACAACGCCACATAGGCGAGGATGAGGAGCGAGGCGCGCACGGTCTCGGCCGGCGCGATCGTCAACCGCGCGGTTGCGGTCGGAGAGCCGAACAGGCCAAGCAGTTCGTTCGCTTCGCCGTAGATCGTCGCGACTGCCGGCGAGAGTCGTTCAACGGCCGATGGTGAAAGCGGAATCAACTGAATCGCGCCGAGGACGGCAATCGCGGAGACGGCGCCCACCGGAATCCACGCGGCTTTGAGCTGCTGGCGACCTGGCGACGACAGGGAGAGCGCACAGATCGTGAACGCGAACAGCTGCACGACGAGTGCGCCGCCGGACGTCACCGCTCCGTAAGGGAACGGGGCGACGGCAATGAAGATCAGCAATAATACGAAGGCGACGCGCTGGACGCGCGACAGTCCTTCGAACAGTTCCCAGTTGGGCGAGAGCGATCGAACCATGAAGAAAGTTCAGGTGCTGTTCCTGTGGATAGCGTTGGCGATGATGCCATGGATCGCCCTGGCGCGGACAGACGCTTTCTACGAGCAGAGGCTCAAATCAGGGAAGGACGCGCTGGCTGCGCGGCGCGGTCCCGAGGCCGTCGAAGAACTTCGCATCGCGGTCTTCGGGTTCATCGATGAGCCTCGTCAGCTTGCCGAGGCGCTCTCCTATCTCGCCATTGCGCAGAACGGCCTTGGTCGAACGGCCGATCTCGAAGCGACTCTCACCCGGTTCATCGAGACCGAGCGTCGAGCGGCAGGTTACGACCGCCAGGTCCTGCCGGAAGAAGTACGCGTCCAGTTCGAGGCGCTTCTGGTGAAGCAGTTCGGGAGGGCCGCTCTCGCCGCGGTTCCCTCGCTCGCTCCGATCGTGAACTCCGAAGCGGGACGAAGGACGGCAACGGCTCCCGCTGTCCCTCCGGTCATTCCTCCCGCGGCTACGCAGCCCGGGTCCGGTTCTCCGGCGGCCGCTCAGAATGACGTCCGTCCGTCCCCTCCGCAGAGCGCTCCTGCTT
>JBAQWH010000149.1:0-6165 GCA_049298815.1 Thermoanaerobaculia bacterium
GTTGCTCGACAGTTCCCTGATATTGCTTCGAGCCTGACGAAACCGACCTGCCTGGACTGACACCGCGCTCCTCCCCGACGAGCGCCCGCCGCAGGTTCGTGCCGAACGGCCGACGACGAGCAGAGACGTGTGGCCGGCCCGGGTTTCCAACCCCGCTGTGGCGCCGCCTCATGAACCCGGAAACTAAAAGTCGCGATTATGTCGCCGCTTCGGGCGGAAATTCGGCCCCTGCGCCTGCAACGAACGCAACGAACGAAGCTCTGACCCCTTACTTCGCTTCGCTCGGGTTTCCAACCCCGCTGTGGCGCCGCCTCATGAACCCGGAAACAAAAAGTCGCGATTATGTCGCCGCTTCGGGCGGAAATTCGGCCCCTGCGCCTGCAACGAACGCAACGAACGAAGCTCTGACCCCTTACTTCGCAACGCGAACGAAGCTCTGACCCCTTACTTCCGACTGACCCCAACGAACGAAGCTCTGACCCCTTACTTCGCCCTTACTTCGCCCGGCAGGTCTGATGGGGGGGCGCCGCAGGCGATAGCTACCGCGGCCAGAACCGCTGCGAGCCACCGGTTCATGAAGGCGGGGGCAACGCGGGCCGCGACCACATCGCGCGTCCGGTGACAAGGATGACCGCGCCGAGGAGCGCGCCCGCCATGTCCGGAGTGAGGCGGGAAAGGGGCCACACCTTCGTTCTTCTGTTGAGAGCGCTCGACGTTCACCAATGCCGCGCGGCCCGCCTTTTCGCGGCGCTCGCCACGTTGACGGTCGCCGCGGCGCTGTCGGCCGACGCACAGTTGTTGCTCACGCGCACCCAGTATTGTGCGACCGCAGCCGGCGACACCGTCACCGACGCGGACGTGGCGCCTTCGATCGGCGACGACGTCGATCCTGAAGCACCCCCGTACCACTGATACGCCAGACCGGGACCGCTCGCGACGACCGAAAGAGTGGCCGACCGTCCGGTCGCGATCGTGATCGAGGCGGGCGGCAGCTCGATCGACGGTTCGCAGTCGGCATTCGTCCGGATGGCCGGGATCAGCACCCAGAACCTGCCCCCAGGGCACTCGGTGACCGTGCAGCTGCGCGGAAGCGAGTTGCCGTCGCGATGGCCGACGATCGTCGGAAGCGTCGATCCGCTGGCGACATGGAGGGCGACGGCGGACGAGTCGATCTTCCATCGGTTGCACAGCTCGCGCAGGAGTGCCTCGACGCTCGCGACCGCCGCCGGCGTGGGATCGACGGTCGAGTACGTGCCGAGGAGCGCGATGCCCACCGTGCCACCGTTGATGCAGGAGAAATGCGCGCCGAGCACACCGGCGCCGCCTGCTCGTCCCTCGTAGATCACTCCGTTCGGATCGATGAGGAAGTTGTACCCGATGTCCGCCCAGCCGTTGGTGAAGACGTGGTAGTACCAGATGTTGCGGACCTCGGCATCCCAGTTGGGCAGATCATTCCCGCCGGCCGTGTGGTGCAGGATCGCATGCGTGACCGTCGTGTACGCAGGCGTCCCGTGGGTCGTCTCCTCCCCATCCGGGCAACCCCAGTCGACGCGCGAACGGATCTGCAGCGCACCGGTCGGGATGCTCGCCGCCTCGACCGTCTTCCTTTGCGGAGGAGGCTCGGGAAACGCGGTCACCGTCACCCCGTCCGCGCTTCGGTCGATCGAGAGTTGGAGGTAGCGCTGCGAGGCGCCGAAGTGCGCGATGCCGCTCGCGTAGCGGCCTTCGTCGGATCTCGTCACGTCGTCGTCGATGGCGAGCGCCTGCCAATCCGACCATCGGTTCCCGTCAGTGGAGACGCGAACGCGGACGACCGGATCCGTTTCGATCCGAGGATCGGAGTGCCAGGTCACGGCGACCGCTTCGAACGGATCGAGCGTGAGCGTGATGGCTGCGTCGGAGGTTCCGAGGGGCGTCCGGAAGGCGTCGAAGCGGCCCACTGTGACGTCCGTGGCGATCGCCCGCGGGTCGATCTGCGCGGCCGCCGGCGCGACGATGAGAAGCGAGATGAGCAGTGTTCGACCGAGCACGACTAAAGCCTACTCCGTCTCGCGCCGCATACGGTAGGAGGACTTCGCGCAACCGGGCGGCGTGATGGGGTGTCGCGGGCGGTGACACGCAGCGGCGCGGCTCAGACGGCGCACCGAGCGATTGTCGTGACCCCCGCACCCACTCGCGCATGCACGGACTTCGGCCCGCCGCGAGTTCTAGATTAGCCTCACGCTCTGCGCGTGCGGGCCGAAACCGCTGATACGCAGGGCCGTCGGTCGACCGTGCACGTCCTGCAACTCGTAAACGCTGACGGCCTGTCGTGCGGTCGCAACATCAGCCGCCGGAGCGCGCACGGAACGCAGCGTAAGCAAGGATGATGACGACGATCAGCAAAGCCAGGCGTCCCATCACCATCATGCGGGAGTGAGCAACCGGCCGCGTTCCCTTCGGCTTGAGCCCGGTCACGGCGGCAATGGCAGCTACGACGACTGCAAGGCCGAGCCATACGATCCAGTTCATACTTCAGCCTGCTACAAGATGCGCGCCAGTGCGCACGCTCGGAGATGGAAGCGACGAGAGAGGCTGGTGCAAGGACGAGGGGGCGGTTCTACGCGATCTTGCGGCGCAGGTCCGCGAGTACGACAGACGGCTACGGCTCCGATGCCGCCCCAACTCGCAGTTGTTGCAGAGGACTTCGGCCCCGCCGGGAGTCTTAGAATGCCGTCACCCTCCCGATTGGGCGCCCAGCGGTGTGGTTGACTATGGCGATCCTGTTCGGGTTCTCGCTGTTCATAATCGCACGCGTGCTCGTGGACAGTGCCTCGCGGGACGGAAGGGCAGCCACCTGAGTGTCGAGCGCGAACCATCGACCGTTACGAATCGCGAACGCTGTCGGATCGTGCGTGAGGGCGCAAACGGTAGGAATCACTGCACCCCGTTCCGCAATTCGGTGAAATGCACGGCGCGGACGCTCGTCGATCCGGCGGTGATCGTGGAATCGGTGTACGACAGTGTGCTCATCGCGAGTTGCGCACGCACGGCATCGAGTGCCGTGCGAAGGTCGATGAGGTGGGCTCGCCTGATCGAGGTGCTGTAGGGAATCAGGAGAAAGTCCGTCCACGTATACGCGGTGAGACCGGCCGTGGTCCTCGCGGACGCGATGGCCTGACGAAGCTGCGACAGATGCGTCACCGAAACCGTCCCCCCGGCGGCGATCGTCGAGAAACTGTAGGTCGTGGCCAGATCGGTATTCGAGTAACCGGAAACGCTGCCACCGGTGAAGACCGCTCGCACACGATAGGCGTAAGCATTCGATGCAGTCACCGACGTGTCGGAATACGAGACGCCGCTCCCGCTGACGAGCGCCTGAAACGCGCCTGAACCGGACTTCCTCTCCAGATCGTACGACAGCGCGCCGCTCGCCGCCGTCCACGACACATTGACCGCGCTCGTCCCCGATCCCGTCGCGACGAGATTCGTCGGCGCCAGCCCCCCCGCGCCCGAGCCGTATTCGTATGCGCCGATGTCGGGCTGCGAGTCGCGCGCGGTGCCGGCGTAGTCGGTCGTCGGAGCCCCCGTGGACGTTCCCGTATTGATGGCCGGGCTGCTGGCGGTTAAACGCGCATCGAACGAAGAGAGAGTCGAGTTCGTTACGCCCGGGTCCGTGCTGCATTGATTATGGGTTGCGCTGGGGCAGGTCCCATCCGCAACCCCATACGCAATCGAGTAGTCGGTGTCGAAGGGATCGGACGGAAAAAGTTCCTGATAAATCATGCTGGACGCTTGGGAAGAGAGGTCGTATCTGGCGGCTCCAACGAAAAGGTTGTTGCGGAGTGTCACCTTCTCGGTCCCGCTGCACGTACTGGTTCTTTCACACTCGGCATAAATCAAGGAAGGACCTTCGCCGGTAATCGTGGAGTTCATCACCGTCGCCTGATCGCCGACGTACAAGGTGATCGACACGGATTCCCCGTATGCGCGGCACGGATCGACGCTGCCCTGCGTGACCCATACTCCGTGGTCCGTGTCGTACCAGGTGAAATCATACGTGAATGACTGTCCTTGGTGGTAAGAGCAGTCCCCGATCACAATGGAGTTCTCGATTACCGCCGGTCCGTTGGTCTTGAACGCGTTCCCCGCGTTCCCCCGTGCAAGGCAACGGCGGATTTCGATCTGAGATCCCGGCATTGCGTAAAGCAGATCGAGACCATCCGAGGTGTTGTATTGGAACGTCGAGTCTTCGAAGATCCAATGGCCGACGGTATAGCTGACACCGAATCCGTCCCCATATCCGCCCGCCGTCTGCCCCCAGCAGTTGGTCGGCGCCAGACCCGGATATGTCTCTCCGCAGCCGTTCCACTCCACCTTCAGTCTTGTGAACTTCAATGTGCCGCTGTTCGAATCCGAGCCGTCGATGTCTCCATCCCATCCAACCCACCCGTTTCCAGCGATACGCACCGTGTCCAGCGTCCAGTCCGTCAACCGACCTGCGTGGATTCCCTGGGTGGCCAGACCGTGGATGTCGAGGTTCTTCAGCAGAACGCTCGTTGAGTCCTCGGCATACATGCCGGTTGGGGCCCATGTGCCGAACGGGTACGAACTGCGGCTGCATGCAGATGCGGTCTGCTGCGACTCGACACATGACGAGTGATCGGTGATCTCCAGACACTGCACCTCGACATAGCTGCTCCCGTCCAGATTGAGAATCACTTCGGGCCGCTCAGTCCCCCAGAGTTGCGGCTTGGTGCTGCAGCCGGAGTTGTAAGCGGCGCCGAGGATTCGGGTGGGCGTGGAGACGGATCCGCTCGGAATCGGCGGCATGTAGCAGTCCCAGGTGGAGTCCGACGAGCAGGCATCTGCGCCGGGCGCGCCATAGCCCATCATGTAGCTGCCAGCGGCGATGATGAGCGTGTCGCCGCCGCTGATTCGCAGCGTCGGTGTGAGAGGTTGCGGAGCCGGCGGAAGCGCGCGGAACGGATGGTCCCACGCACAGGCCTGATTCGATCCGGTACCCGGATAGGCCGCATTCGTCGTGCCGGTGCACTGCGTCTCCGACCCGCCGTCGGTGCGGACGTAGTACGTGGTCGCGAGCGACGGCAGCGCACACACGACGAGTGCGCAGAGAACAACAAAGTTCTTGAACCGCATGGCGGAAAGTTACGTTTGCGCCGTTCGAGAACCCACAGCTCGGATCCGGCTCACGCGGATGCGTGACCGTTGAAGCACGCCCATGTGAGCGGGTCATGGACGGTGCGGATGGGATCAAGTGCGGAACCCGGTCCCATCCGCGAGGAAAGCCCCTTACTGCTTTCGCTTCGGGGTCGCCGATCCGCCGCCAGTCGCAGCGACCTCCTGCATCCTCTTGTCGATCTCTTCTCTGCCGATCCATCGTCCCCGGATCAACACTCCCGAGATCTTCGATGCGGCCGAGACGTTCTCGAGAGGGTTCCCGTCGATGAGGAGCAGGTCGCCGTGCTTGCCGACCTCGATGGTGCCGGCCCTGTCGCTTTCGCCGAGGTACTCGAAGGGAAGTGTCGTCGAGGTGCGGAGCGCCTCGAACGGTGTCAGTCCGACGTCGACCAGCTCCTGCAACTCACGGTGCAGTGCGAAGCCGTGCACCAGGCCGGGAAGCAGCGAGTCCGTCCCGGTCATCAGCTTCCCGCCCTTGTCGTGAAATGCCTTCGTCAGCGGTCGCTGGAACTTTACGAAATCGTCTCGGAGCTTCGTACGCACTTCGGCGGGAATCGGCCGATAGAGGTTGTCGGTGATGAAGGCCCAGATCCCCGCCTGCATGGGATGACGGAAATACGCGGCCTCCGGTCTTCCACGGAGTCCGTTCGGGTCGTCGAACAACTCGAGGATGGTCCGCGTCGTCACGAGGGTCGGGGTCAGCCACACGCCGCCGTTGGCGATCCGACCGGCGTAATAGTCGATCCGCTCCGCCGCGTAGTTGCCGCGCGTGTGCTTTGCGACCTCCTCGGTGTGCGCGATCAGCTTCTGCCCTGCGTCGACGACGTATTCGACGGAGAGCGACATGGGGATGTGCCCGATCACATCCATGTGCAGTTCCTTCGACGTCGACATGATGGCGTCGTACGACTCCTTGCTCAGGAACGAATAGACCTTGATCTTGTCGTAGCCATGATCCTTCGCGTCACGAACCGCCGCGGGGGG
>JBAQWH010000150.1:0-4577 GCA_049298815.1 Thermoanaerobaculia bacterium
AAGCGACTCCGGGCGATCGCGCGCGCGAGCGACGGCTTCGTCTACTACGTCTCCACGACCGGCGTCACCGGCACGCGAAGCGAGCTCGATCCGTCGCTGCTCGATCGTCTCGACGAGGTGCGCCGGACGATTGGCAAACCGATCGCGGTCGGCTTCGGCATCTCGCAGCACGAGCATTACCTCGCGCTCCGAGACCGCTGCGATGCGGTCGTCGTCGGCAGCGCGATCGTACGCGCCATCGCGGAAGGAGAGGGAGGAGCGGCGGCGAGGGCGGGGGCGGTGGTGCGCAAGATTCTGGGAAGGACGAAGGAAGAAGGATGAATGAAGTAGGCGGACGGCAGGTCCACTGAACCACGCAGCTCAGGTCGGCTAGAATCCGCGCGTGCGACGCATCCTCTACGCCCTTGCTCTGCTCACGTTCGCTCTTCGTTGTGCCACCCCGGCGCCGGCTCCGCCACCGGCGGTCGAAGTGGTGCCTCCTCCTCCGGTCGAAGAGAAGGTCGTCGGGACCGCGACGGTCAACGCTTCCGCGCTGAATGTCCGCGCCGAGGCGACTGGGGAGGCCGAGGTCGTGGTCCAGCTCAAGCGAGGCACGAAGGTGTCGATCCTCGATCCGGGTGAGAGCTGGACGAAAGTGCGCCTGGCGAACGGCGACACCGGCTTCGCAGCGACCCGGTTCCTGAAGCGGGAAGGGGAGAGCACCTCGAAGTCCAAGGCGAAGGGGAAGAAGAGCTGTCCGGCCGATTCCGACTTCGCATTCCTCGAGACGCCGATGCTGACGTTCTCCGACAGCGGTGCGCACGGACTGGTCGTCGTCGACGCGACGGTGAACACGAACGGCAACGTCGTCTCGACGAAGCTCGTGTCGAACAGCACCGGCGACGAGGCGCTCGCATTCCTCACCGAGCGCGAGATCAAGTCCGCGAAGTTCGCGCCGCCGATCCGGAGCTGCGTCCCGCGGACCTTCATCTTCACGTACCGGCGTACGTTCTAGGCGGACCATGGAGTGCGGCGCCCGCAGGCGCCGCTTTCCATGAAGTTCCCAGCCCGCTCTTGCTCCGGTCCCGTTAGAATGCCGGCCCCCATGACCGAATCCGTCCGCGCAACCATCCCGATCTTCGACGTCGCCGCGCTGAACGCAGCTTCGGAGGCCGCGCTCGCGAAGGCGAAGGAGATCGTCGCCTCGATCGAAGCGATCCCGCTCGAGAGCGTGACGACGGAGAACGTCCTCGGAGCCTGGGAGGACGCGGCGGTCGTGATCGAGGACGCTTTCGGCCCGATCTCGCTCCTCAACAGCGTCGATCCCTCGAAGGAGGTGCGCGACGCAGCCGACGTCGTCCAGGTCCACGAGTCGAGCTTCCTCACCGACGTCTTCCAGAGCGAGGCGTTCTACGAGCGGGTTGCACGCCTCGTCCCGAAGACGAAAGCGGAAGAGCAGGCGAAGAGGGACCTCCTCGAGGCGTTCGAAGACAGTGGTGTCGCACTCCCGCGCGAGAAACGCGAGCGCTTCAAGGAGATCTCCGATGCGCTCACCGAGCTCGGACAGGAGTTCGCGCGCAACATCCGCGAGAACATGACGCGGCTGACCTTCACGCCGGGCGAGAGCGCGGGGCTGCCGGAGTCCTACCTGCAGCGCGTCGAGAAGGACGCGGACGGGAACATCATCGTCGGCTTCGACTACCCCGACTACGTTCCGTTCATGATGAACGCGCGGAACGGGGAGGCGCGGAAGCGCTACTGGATCGCGAACCTGCTCCGAGGGACCGCCCGCAACCTCGAGGTCCTCGACGAGATCACGAGCCTCAGGCGCGAGATCGCGGAGATCTACGGCGTCCCGAGTTTCGCGCATTACGTGACGAAGCGGCGGATGGCGGAGAGCCCCGAG
Source organism: Thermoanaerobaculia bacterium (assembly GCA_049298815.1). Classification (GTDB taxonomy): domain Bacteria; phylum Acidobacteriota; class Thermoanaerobaculia; order Gp7-AA8; family Gp7-AA8; genus JBAQWH01. The sequence goes on from JBAQWH010000150.1 coordinate 1,886, forward strand.
AAGGTCCACGAGTTCCTCGGCGAGGTGCGCCGCGGCGTCACGGACGCCGAAGTCCGCGACCTCGCGGAGCTGACGGAGTTGCGGGCGGAGCTGGACGGCACGCCCCTCGCCCAGACCCGCATCGACCGCTGGGACGTGTCGTACTACCGCGAGCGGCTCCGCGAGCGTCGCTATGCCGTCGACCAGGAAGCGTTGCGCAGCAACTTCCCGATGCCCGGTGTCATCGGCTGGATGCTCGACATCAGCGAACGCCTCTACGGCGTCCGGTTCGAAAAGGCGGAGGTGCCGGTCTGGCATCCCGACGTCCTCTACTACGACGTGAAGGACGTCGCGGACGGCGACATCATCGGCGGCATCTACCTCGACCTCTATCCGCGCGACGGCAAGTACAAGCATGCCGCGGCGTTCCCGGTGCGCGGCGTCAGCACGCGGGTCGGCCGCAAGCCGATCAGCGCCCTCGTCACGAACTTCGACCGCAAGGGACTCACGCACGACGAGCTCGAGACGCTACTCCACGAGTTCGGCCACGTACTCCACGGCGTGCTCTCGTCGACCTGGTACCTCGGCCACTCGGGGACGAGCGTCGAGCGCGACTTCGTCGAGGCCCCCTCACAGATGTACGAGGAGTGGGCCGCACGCATCGAGAGCCTCTCGCTCCTCGGCCGTCACTGCGTCGGTGCCCCCCCGGTCGACCAGGCGCTCGTCGACCGGCTCGAGGCCGCGAAGAAGTTCGGGGCCGGCATCGACTACGGACGTCAGCTCCTCTACGCCGCGTTCGACATGGCGCTCTCCGGGGAGAGTCCGAGGCCTTCGCTCGAGGTGTGGCGCGAGATGGAGGGGGCGACGCCGATGGGCTACGTCGACGGGACCGAGTTCCCCGGCACCTTCGAGCACATCGCTGCCGGGTACGCAGCGGGGTACTACGGGTACATGTGGTCGAAGGTGATCGCCCTCGACCTCGTGTCGAGGTTCGGCGGCGACCTGATGAACCCCGAGATCGGGCGCCACTTCCGCGACACGATCCTGAGCCGGGGGAGCGAAGAGCCCGCGCGCGACATCGTCGAGCGATTCCTCGGGCGCCCGGTCTCGAGCGACGCCTTCTTCAGCCACATCCGCGGGGAGTAGCCCCCCTGGTGTCATCCTGAGTCGCCGATGCCCCGGAGGGGCTGAGGACGGCGAAGGACCCCCCGGCGTAGCTCCACCCCTCCCGACGCCGCGCAGAACCCGAGGGGGTCCTTCGCCGCGCTTCGCTCCTTCGTCGCTACGCCGGCTCAGGATGACACCGTAACCCTCGCACCTCGTCATTAAGCTGCCGTCACGCTCACACCCCCCGCCGTTCCGCTACCATCGCGCGAGCCAGATGACTGGCGCATGAAGGAGCACCCATGACCAAACGCATCGCTGGAGTCCTGATGATCTGCGCGCTCGTCGCGGGATCGCTGGCCGCTCAGGAAAAGAAGGCGGCACCTTCCGTCCCCGAGCTCGAGTACACCGAGTATCGCCTCCCGAACGGCCTCAGGGTGATCCTCCACGAGGACCACTCGACGCCGATCGTCGCCGTCAACGTCTGGTACCACGTCGGCTCGAAGAACGAGGTCCCGGGACGCACCGGCTTCGCACACCTCTTCGAGCACATGATGTTCCAGGGGTCGAAGAACTATAACGACGACTACTTCAAGCCTCTGCAGGAAGCCGGGGCGAACCTGAACGGCTCGACGAACACCGACCGCACCAACTACTGGGAAGTGGTCCCGTCGAACTTCGTGGAGCTCGCGCTCTTCCTCGAGGCGGACCGCATGGGCGGCCTCCTCGAAGCGATGACCGAGGAGAAGCTCGCGAACCAGCGGAGCGTCGTCAAGAACGAGAAGCGCCAGAACTACGACAACCGTCCGTACGGTCTCGTCACGGCGAAGATCGCCGAAACGCTCTATCCGAAGGACCATCCGTATCACTGGCTCACGATCGGTTCACTCGACGACCTTTCGGCTGCGTCGATCGAGGACGTGAAGGACTTCTTCCGCCGCTTCTACACGCCGAACAACGCGAGCCTCGCGATCGCCGGAGACTTCGACAGCGCCGAGATGAAGAAGCTCGTCGAGAAGTACTTCGGACCGGTGCCGAAGGGCCCCGAGGTGAAGCGTCCGAACCCGGCGCAGCCGGTCCTCGAGAAGGAGATCCGCATCTCGATGGACGACCGCGTCGCGCTGCCGCGTCTGTACATGGTCTGGCACACGGTGCCGCAGTTCACGAAGGACGACGCTGCGCTCGACCTGCTGGCCGGAATCCTCGGGCAGGGGAAGTCATCGCGGCTGTTCAGGACGCTGTCGTACGAGCAGAAGATCGCGCAGGACGCGTTCGCTTCGAACGGCACGCGTGAGCTGGCCGGGACGTTCCAGGTCGTCGCCACTGCCAAGCCCGGCAAGTCGCTCGAAGAGCTCGAGAAGTCGATCGCCGCGGAAGTCGAGCGGATCAAGGCCGAAGGTCCGACGAAAGCCGAGATCGAGCGCGAGATGAACGGCATCGAGTCGCAGTTCATCTATCAGATCCAGACCGTCGGCGGGTTCGGCGGCAAGTCGGATCGCCTCAATCAGTACGCGGTGTTCCGCAACGACCCGGGCTGGTTCGATGAGGATCTCTCGCGCTATCGCGCCGTCACCGCCGCGGACGTACAGCGGGTCGCGAAGCAGTACCT
>JBAQWH010000151.1:0-2920 GCA_049298815.1 Thermoanaerobaculia bacterium
CTCGACGGTGTCGCGACCCTCGTCGAAGAGATCGAGAAGGAGTTCGCACTCGTGCGCGACCTCCTCAACCGCGAGCGTACGAATTCGATCAGCTGAGGCGCTCAGACTGCGGGCGTATCAGGCATGACTGACGTTCCTGGCGCACGCTGAGGGGCGTCATGCGTCACTCTCCTGTGGTTTCCTTGCGCCATACCGTTGCGACAACCACTCATTTTTGAAAACCAAAGGCGAATTGCGTCGGAGGGAGAGCCAGTGTTCGAAGCTGCGGAGCTCCAGAGGAAAACGACCAAGGCGGACTTTGATACGGCGATTCCTGAACTGCGATCGCGTCTCCTCGCTGCGCAGCGGGCATTGCGTGAGACCAAAACCGCCGTCGTCATCGTCGTGTCGGGTGTGGAAGCCGCCGGGAAGAGCGAGGTAGTCAACAGGTTGACCGAATGGGTCGACGCGCGCGGGGTCGAAACGCACGCGTTCCTGCGGGACTCGGACGAGGAGCGGGAGCGTCCTCGCTACTGGAAGTTCTGGAGAGCGCTGCCGAAACGCGGGACCATCGGCATCCTCTTCGGCTCCTGGTACACGCAGCCGATCGTCGACCGGGTGTTCAAGCGGACGCGTCCGGCGGACCTCGACCGCGAGCTTCAGCGCATCGCGTTCTTCGAGCGGATGCTCGCGCTCGATGGCGTGCTGTTCATCAAGCTCTGGTTCCACATCTCGAAGGACGAGCAGCGCAAGCGGCTCGCGGCCGATGCGAACGGCCCCGACGTGAAGCAGTACACGAAGATGTACGACCGCTTCGCGGAGGTCTCGGAGCGCGCGATCCGGATGACCGACACCGCAGAAGCGCCGTGGCGGATCATCGAAGCCACCGACAGGAAGTACAGGGACCTGACGGCCGGCCGGATCCTGCTCGAGGCGCTCGAGGACATCGTCAAGCAGGAGAAGCCGGTCGCGGCGAAGAAGGGGAGCGCCCACCTCGACGAAGGTCCCGAGCTGACCGATCCTAAGCAGACGGTGCTCGACCGGACCGACCTCACGCAGAAGCTCGATGACGAGGAGTACGACCGGAAGCTCGCCCGCGCCCAGAAAGTGGTCGCCCGCGCAGCGTGGAAGGCGTGGAACCAGAGGCGCTCGGCGGTCATCCTGTTCGAGGGTTGGGATGCGGCCGGCAAGGGAGGGGCGATCCGGCGTCTGGTGGGGCCGATCGACGCACGGATCAACCAGATCATCTCGGTCGCGGCGCCGACCGACGAGGAGCGCGCCCATCACTACCTCTGGCGCTTCTGGCGGCACCTCCCGCGCGCCGGCAAGATCACGATCTACGACAGGACCTGGTACGGTCGCGTCCTCGTCGAGCGCGTCGAAGGCTTCGCCCGTCCGGACGAATGGGCCCGGGCCTATCGCGAGATCAACGATTTCGAAGAGCAGCTCGTCGAGAGCGGCATCGTGCTCCTCAAGTTCTGGCTGCACATCGACGAGGAAGAACAGCTGCGGCGCTTCCACGAGCGCGAGCAGATCGACTACAAGAAGCACAAGATCACGGACGAGGACTGGCGAAATCGCGAGAAGTGGAACGCGTACAAGCTCGCGGTTCACGACGTGATCAACCGGACCAGCTCGTCGTTCGCCCCGTGGCACGTCGTTGCCGCCAACGACAAGAAGTTCGCCCGTGTCGAAGTCGTGCGGACGGTCGGGAAGGCGCTCGAGAGCGCACTGCGCTGAACGCATGGAGTTCTCGTCATCCCTCGCCCCGCGTGAGCGGGGAGAGGGATGACACGAGCGAAGCGGAGTGTGGGTGAGGGGAGGCACGAAGCCCCCTCATCCGCCTTCGGCACCTTTCCCCGGTGGGGAGAAGGCTGTCGCTATTCGCTCGCGACGATAGCCGCGCTGTCCCGGAGTGCTCCGCGCGTCATCGCGCGGCCGCTTTCCACGCGCTCTCCATCCGCTTCCCGAAACTGGCAGCCTTCTCCGCGTAGAGCATGCTCCCGGCCGCGACGGCGTTCTGCTCGAGCGCGGCGCGTCTCCGCCCCGCGAGCTCCAGCACGACGTTCCTGACGTCTGCCTCGCAATCGGCGAGCAATGCGCCGGAGCCGATCCCGTCCGCGAGGACGACGAGGTCGTGGTGGTCCCCGAGATCGCGCGAGAGCTGCTGGAGCGCCGCCATGCGACCGGTCATCTCCGGCGAGACGTTGCGGAGCAATTGCACGTGGTACCAGTGGTCCTTCACCCGCTTGCGCCATTCGTGGAAGCGCTCGGCCCTGGGATCGTCGATCACCGCCCTCATCGCGCGGCGGCCGTCCGCGTAGGTGCGCTCGAACCCGCGCGCGAGTGCCGCGATCGACCAGCCGTTCGGAGGCCAGGTCGTCAGCCGCACCCTGCTCAGAGCGAGCGACGGCTGGAGGCGGGCGATTGCAGCATCGGTATCTGCGAGCGACTCCTCACGCTGCGCGTTTCGGAGCGCCCACTTCGCTTCCTTGACGGCGGTGTGCTCGTCCCCGTCGCGCGCCCCTGCCCTCAGTTTCTCGATTGCTTCGAGAACCGCCTCGGCATCGCGAGCGGCGGAGAGGGAGCGCGCAGCGTCGCGGTACCAGACGTTCTCGAGCTCGAAGTCGTCGCGCAGGACGAAGCGGGCGAGGCGAAGCAGCGCGCGCATCTCCTTGATCCGCTTTCGCGTCTCGTGCACCCGCTCCTCCGGGGCGCTCGCCGCGTCGGCCAGATGCGACAGCGCGCGGTCGATCTGCTCCGCCGCGATGCGCAGGACGGATTGCGAGGCAGACTCCCCGGGGGCGAGCTCGTACGGCACGCGACGATTGTCCCGCGAAAACCGCCAGGTGCGATATGACGCAGAGGGAAGGCCGCCGCGACAGCGAGCCGCCTAGCCTCCGGGCCCTTCCGCGCCGATCGCGTTGCGCCGCCACTGGCT
>JBAQWH010000152.1:0-12132 GCA_049298815.1 Thermoanaerobaculia bacterium
GCACGCCACCACCGGGACGCCGCGATAGTCGAGGCCTCTGATCGGCCCCGTGACGCCTGCCAGCGCCTTCGAGGCGACGTAGTTCGCTGAGGTCAGTTGGCGGAGAGCGACCGCCGACCGCCGCACGTGCCGGACGTTCGTGAGGTAGAGGACCGAGTCGCCGTCCTGCCTGACCAGCAGCGACTCGCCGGTGCGCGCTGGAAGCGGCCACGTGGCGACCAGCGGGTAGAGCCGGGCCGAGGGGTCGAGCTCCATCACAATCGCGGCGACGGCGCGACCGCCATCACCATCCTGCACCAGGAGCGGCGCGAAGAACGCCAGCGCGATCTCCCCGTCCGTGTTGCGGTGGAAATCACGCCAGACCACTTGCCGCGACTCCATTGCGCGGAGTGCGAGCTCCCGCGACGCGGTGTAATCCCCCTTCCCCTTCCGCAGGTCGATCTTCACCTCGCCCTGACGGTCGACGAGGAAGACGCTACTCCAGCGATGCGTCGTCATCAGCCCTTCGAGTCGCTTCGTCAGGCGGGCCGCAGTCTCGTCCGCCGGCGCCCCCCGAGCCAGCCAGGCCTCGGACTCCGGCGCCATGAACGGGCTGACGCTCGCGCGCTCGGCATTCCCACGCCGTTCGCTCAGCCAGTCAGCGACCTGCTGCGTCTTCAGGTCGGCGACGGCTCCCAGGGTCTCCTCGGCGCGCTTCCTCACCCCCTGCTCGATCCCGCGATACACGAGGTAGCCGGTCGCCCCGACCAGCAGAACGAACACCCCGAAGATCAGCAGCGGGGGCCAGATCCTGAAGCCGACCGACTCATCCGCTAACTCCGCGGAAGGCCGTGGGGCAGTCCTCAGGAGGCTGTACAGAAGGACCGAGGTGACCGCAACGAAGACCCAGCCCTTGTAGGTCGAGGCCGCCGCAAAGAGGGAGGCGTCGGTGATGATCAGCTCGAGAAGGGCGTCGGAGGCGTAGATCCAGAGGCTCGCCAGGGCGGCATAGATCAGCGTGATCCAAACTGCCCGTCCGGTCCGCGGGTAGGATCTGCGTTTTCTGAATTGGGTCACAGAGCCGTTCTCTTCGGATCGATGCCCGATTCTAGTCGTACGCGTCGCGGTTCCGTGTTGGCAAGTTGTGCCGGAGCCCGCGCGGAAGTGCCAGCGCGACCCGCGGCATCGGCCAGCGCGTGTGACGCGCGGGCCACGGTTCACCACGGAGGCACAGAGGACACAGAGGAGCACAGAGGACTCGCAGTCGCCGCACGAGTCGGCAACCCGCGCAACACCCTCTGTGTCCTCTGTGCCTCTGTGGTGAAGGGACGAGGATCCCGAGGAACTCACTACGCCGAGACCGAGTCAGGTGCTGCCAGTTCAGTCGTTACCGCCACTAGAAACCGGTGGCGCGTTTCGGGATCCGCCCGCTCTTCACCGTCTCGCTCCGCAGGCGCCGGCCGACGACCCGCTCCACCATCCGGCCGGTCGCAAGGATCCGGTCGACGTCGATTCCGGTCTCGATCCCCATCTCGTCGAGCATCACGACGAGATCTTCGGTGCAGACGAGGCCGACGTTGTTGGGATCCTGGTAGTAGTACTTGCCGGTCCCGGCCACCGGATAGCCGTCGAAGAAGTTCGCCGGCTGCCCGCCGATGCCGCCGAGAGTGCTCTCGTACCGGGTAATCCCGGCCTGCAGAGCCGCGAGGACGTTCGCGAGGCCCCAGCCGCGCGTGACGTGGAAGTGCGCGACGTGCTTCGACGGATCGGGGATCGCGTCGAGGATCATCGAGAAGTAGTCGTACACGCGGTTCGGCGGCGCCGAGCCGTCGTGGTCCGCATGCTCGATGTCGTCGGCGCCGATGTCGAGGAAACGCTTCGTGAACGTCACCGCATCCTCGAGCTCGGTCGGCCCCTCGATCGGACAGCCCCAGATCGTGCTCACGGTGCCGTTGACCTTGATCCCGGCATCGTGCGCCTTGCGGATGGCTCGTTCCGCCTCGGCCCAGTAGCCTGCGTGGTCGAGCCCGGAGTTCTTCTTCATGTGCGAGGCGGACGTGGAGACCATCATCAGAATCCGGTCGGGGCCGAGCCCCTGCTGCTTGAGCTCGACCGCGCGTTCGACGGCGCGCTCGCGAATCGTGATGGCGGTCAGCTCGACCTCGGCGATGTGCTTTGCGACCCGCTTGCTGCTGCGGATCTCGCGGATCAGCTGCTCGGCGTCCGCGAACTGCGGCATCCCTTTCGGATTGCCGAGATTCGTCACCTCGACCCGCCGATAACCCGCGAGGATCAGCTCTTCCGCGATCCACAGCTTGGCCGCGGTCGGGATCCACTTCTCCTCGTGCTGGAACCCGTCGCGTACCGTGATGTCGGCGAGCTCGACCCGTTTCGGGTAGGTGAGTGATTTCATGATGCGGGCGTCTCCTTCAGGTCGGTGGTCTGTTGTTCCCTGCGCAGGCGGGCTCGCGCCGCTTCGACGGTGAAGGCGTGCACGCCGAGGGCGATCGCGACGCTTCCGAGCAACCCGGTGAGGAGGAACTCGAGCCCCAGGGGATGCCTCCGCGCCCGCGCGATCAATTCGTCGACGAGCCGCGGATCCTCGGGCTTTGCGATCGGAAGCGTTGGGCCGGGGGTCGGTACGAGCGCCACGGCCGGGGCGGCGTCCCCGTTCAACAGCGTCGCCGCATCGACCGATCCGTCGGCGACGACGTCCCGGAGCGCGGTGAGGATGGCCTCAGCCGCCGATTCAGGCAAACCCGTGCGACGGGAAAGCTCGCGCAGAAGATCAGTGTCGTTCATCAGGTTTCTCCAGGGGTTGAGGGCGAGACGAAACAGATTGTCGGGACCGGCGATACCATCGATGTGTGTGGACGCTCACGTGGTCATGTGAGATCGACTCCACGCCCCCAACCCGACCTGCCCGACGCCGCGCAAAGAAGAGATGAGGCTGCCCTACAGAGCTCCCAGGACCTCTTTCACCGGCGGATGATCGCCGGCGGTCTTTGAGATGTATCGATAGGCCACTTCCCCCCCGGGCCGCACCACCAGCACTCCCCCATGCTGCATCGCGTCGCCCTGGATGCTGCGATTGCGGTACCCCGCACGCAACGCCCGGATCGCGTGGCGGAGGAGCGAAAGGGAAAGGAAGGTTCCGAGCCCGCGGCGCATCCCGAGCGCGCGGTACGTAGCGAACGTCGGGTCGGCGAAGATCGGAGCGGTGACCCCGGTCTCGTCCCGGAACGCGCGAATCACCGCCGGCGCACCGATCCCCACGAGTTGGAGGGACGCTCCCTTCTCCCGGATTCGCGGTTCCTCGCGGTGCAACTGCACCGCCTGCTCGCGGCAGAAGAGTCAGCCGAAATGGCGAAGGAAGATGACCACCGCAGTGCCGCCTGCCCACAGATCGCGGAGCGGCCGGCTCGCGCCAGTCTGGTCGAGCAACGGAAGCGCCGCAATGGCGGGCTCGAGGAGCTCTGCACGCGACGACGAGGAGGACATGCTCGGATTCTCACACGCGGGCCCTCGGGGACCAAGCGAAGTCAGAAGCAATCCGCGAGCGCCGTCCGCTGTCGCCCCTCCGCGTCGAAGTTCCGCGGGTCGAGCCAGCGTTCGAATCCGGCTTTCAGCGCAGGCCACTCGCGGTCGATGATCGAGAACCACGCGGTGTCGCGATTGCGCCCTTTGTAGACGAGCGCCTGCCGGAAGATCCCCTCGAAAGTGAAACCGAGCCGCGCCGCTGCAGCACGGGACGGCACGTTGAGGCTGTCGCACTTCCACTCGTACCGCCGGTAGCCCAGCTCATCGAAGACGCGCCGCATCATCAGGTACATCGCCTCGGTCGCGGCCACAGTCCGTTGCAGGCGCGGGGCGTAGTTGATGTGGCCGACCTCGATGACCCCGTTGCGCGGGTCGATGCGGAGGTACGCGGCGACGCCGACCGCCCGGCCGGTGTGCGCGTCGACGATCGCGTGCAGCATCGGATCGTCGCCGAAGGCCTTCAGCCATTCGCTGTAGCTCCCGAGATCACGAGGTGCCTCGGCGCCGAGGTAGGTCCAGTTGCGACCTTCCGCATCGTCGCGGCCCGACTCGAACAGCTCGGACGCGTGGCGCTCGATCTCCACCGGCTCCACGCGGCACCAGCGGCCCGGCATCGTGGTGCGCGGGGGCAGGGCTCGCGGACTCCACCCCTCCACCGGCTCACCCACCGGCTGACCAAAACGGTTCTCCATCGGCCCAGTCTCTCAGAGGTTCGGTCCGGCCCGGTGATGGAAGTCGCGAGGGCTCGACGTCAACGGATGGCGACGAAGACGCGTCAAACGACTGCCGAATGACCTACGCCTTCTTCGGATTCCCGTGACAGAAGTCACAACCATAGGGTTTCACTGTAGGCACAATCTGCATTCGCGACACGCACCGACCGATGAACCTCATCCACCGTCTCTTAATCGTCCTCGCAGCTCTGACGTTCGCCGTCGCCGCCGAGGCCAGCGAGGGGGCTCCAGAACAGGAGCTGGCCTCGCTCCAGGCCTCTTACGAAAAGGCTTATACCGCTGGTGCCTATCAGGAGGCGCTGGAGCTGCTCCGCCGGATCGACCAGTTCCCGCAGACCCGGGCGGACGCCCGATTCAGAGCCGGCGTGACCTTCCGGATGGCCTGCCTTCACGCACTCTTAGGCCGCCGGGACGAGGCGATGGCGGGACTTCGGGCGGCGCTCGCCGCGGGCCACGACGAGTACGAGTCCTACGCGACGGATCGCTCCCTCGACTCCCTCCGCGGCGATGCCGACTTCGAGGCCCTCATGCTGGACCTCCGGCACAATCGCCAATTCAGAGCCGTCATCGCGGATCTGAATCAGCAGGCGCGGTCGAAACCCCTCCCCTGGGACGAATCCCAGCCGTCGCCGGCCTTCACGCTGCAATTCGACGACCCCGGGATCGCTGAGCTCATCGCATTGCGGGCCGAGTTCGCGATCGACCCGGTCGTCGCCGAAGCTCCGAATGATCTCGACCGCCTGATTCGTCTGACGCGATGGACGAGCGAGCAGTGGGAGCATCACTCGTCCCAGACGGCGTCGAAACGGGATCCGTTCACGATCCTTCGCGAGGCGAAGGCGGGAGGGAAGTTCCTCTGCCATGACTTCGCCGTCACCCTCGCCGGCGTCGTGCGCGCCTACGGTCTCTACGCCCGCCACGTGATGGCCCTGCCGAAAGACGTCGAGACGCGGAGCGAGTCGCACTCGGTGACCGAGGTCTGGCTGCCGGAGCTGGGCAAATGGGTCATCGCCGACGGTCAGTTCGGCATCGTCCCGGAGGTCGGAGGGGTGCCGGTGAGCGCGATCGAACTGCAGAGGGCGATCGCGGACGGCGCCCAGATCGTCTGCCGAGGGGCAGCGGAACGATGCGCCGAGTGGAAGCGCTTCATCCAGCCGAACCTCTACTACTTCAAGGTCGCTCAGGACCAGCGGCGATTCCGCGGCGAGGCCTCAAGACAACTCGTGCTGGGTCCGAAGGGAGCGCCCAAGCCTCGCAAGTTCGGAGGTGAAAACGAGCGCGTGTTCGCCGATTCGATCTACACCTCGAACCCCTCGGCTTTCTACGCGGACCCATCGAGCGCCGTCGCCTCCCAGTCGGAGACCGACCTGCCGGTCAAGCCGTCCAGCAAGCGCGGTCCGCGGCCTCGCAAGGGTTCACCCGGTCCTTGATCCGGCTTCCGAGCGGTACACTTCCAACTCGCTGAAGACCCTTCGTGCGGCGATATGCACGAGGCCGGTCATCGGCCGATCGAGGAGATGACCGCCATGACCAAAGTACCCGCCTACGCTGCCGCCACTCCCACCTCACCCCTCGGCCCGACGACGATCGATCGTCGCGATCCCGGGCCCCGCGACGTCGTCATCGACATCCTCTTCTGCGGCGTCTGCCACTCCGACATTCACCAGGTCCGCGACGAATGGGGCGGATCGATGTTCCCCATGGTGCCCGGCCACGAGATCGTCGGAAGGGTGAGCCATGTGGGAGCCGAGGTCACCAAGGTGGTTGTAGGCGACATGGCCGGCGTCGGCTGCCTCGTCGACTCGTGCGGCGCGTGCTCGCCTTGCGAGCGAGACCTCGAGCAGTTCTGCGAGAAGGGCAATGCTCCGACGTACAACGGCACCGAGATGGACCGGAAGACGCCGACCTTCGGCGGCTACTCCACGCAGGTCGTCGTCACCGAGAAGTTCGTCCTGAAGGTGCCTGCGTCGCTCGATCCCGCCGCGGCCGCACCGCTGCTCTGCGCGGGCATCACCACCTACTCGCCGCTCCGCCAGTGGAACTGCAAGGAGGGTGACCGCGTCGGCGTGGTCGGCCTCGGCGGCCTCGGTCACATGGCCGTCAAGCTCGCGTCGTCGATGGGTGCACACGTCACCATGCTCAGCACCTCGCGGTCGAAAGAAGCCGACGCCCGCCGTCTCGGCGCCGATGCGTTCGAGCTCACCACCGATCCGGCGACGCTCAAGCGGCTGCGCGGACACTTCGACCTCCTCATCGACACCGTTTCCGCCCCGCACGACTACAACGCGTACCTCGGCATGCTCCGCCCGATGGGGACGATGGTCGTCGTTGGCGCTCCGCCTGCCCCGACGCCGGTCGCCGCCTTCTCGCTCATCGGCGGCAACCGCAGACTCGCCGGGTCGCTCATCGGCGGCATCGCCGAGACCCAGGAGATGCTCGACTACTGCGCGAAGCACGGCATCACCTCCGACGTCGAGATCATCCCGGTCCAGAAGATCAACGAGGCGTACGAGCGGATGCTGAAGAACGACGTCCGCTACCGCTTCGTCATCGACATCGCGAGCCTGAAGACCTAGATCGCCGGCGGAGTGGGGCCGGCTTTCTACCAGGCGAGGTGCGCGAGCATCTCGTACGACTTCAACCGCGCGGCGTGGTCGTACACCGCTGAGGCGACGATGATCTCGTCGACGGCGCTTCGCGCCATGAACTCGTCCAGCCCCGCGCGCACCGTCTGCGGCGATCCGACGAACGAGCAGTCGAGCATGTTCGACGCCTGCGCCTTCTCGATCGGCGTCCAGTAGCCTTCGATGTCGTCGATCGGCGGCGGGAGCTGCCCCGGCGTTCCTCGGAAGAGATTCGCGAACTGCTGCTGCATCGAAGTGAAGAGTCTGCGGGCTTCGCGATCCGTCTCGGCGATGACGACGTTGACTCCGGCCATCGCGTACGGCCGCTCGAGCTGTTTCGACGGCACGAATTGCCTCCGGTAGATCTCCAGCGCCTGCATCAGCTGGCCCGGCATGAAGTGCGACGCGAACGCGAAAGGGAGTCCGAGCTCGGCGGCGAGCTGCGCGCCGAACAGGCTCGATCCGAGGATCCACAGCGGCACTTCGGTGCCCATTCCAGGGACCGCGCGCACCAGCTGACCGTCGCGCCGTGGTGCGAGCAGGTCCTGCAACTCGATGACGTCCTGGGGAAATGTCTCCGCGCTCATCGGGGAGCGCCGCAGCGCACGCAGGGTCCGTTGATCCGTCCCGGGAGCACGCCCCAGGCCGAGGTCGATGCGGCCCGGATAGATCGACTCGAGCGTTCCGAACTGCTCGGCGATCACGAGCGGCGAGTGGTTGGGGAGCATGATCCCACCCGCGCCAACACGGATCGTCTTCGTTCCCGAGGCCACGTAGCCGATGACCACGGACGTCGCCGCGCTCGCGATCCCCGGCATGTTGTGGTGCTCGGCGAGCCAGAATCGGTGATAGCCCCACTGCTCGGCATGCTGCGCGAGATCGAGCGTGTGCCGCAGCGCTTCGGCAGGAGTCGAACCTGCCGGAATGAACGCGAGGTCGAGCAGTGAGATCGGAATCATGTGGCGACGATTTCATCACGAACGGTCCATGACGACGGATCACGATCGTCCCCTCCTGCGATCCACACGCTAGCGCCCGCCAGCGTTGGCCGACGCTGTGCAAATAACCTCGATCGCGCGACTGATGAGCTGCGGAAGCTTCCACGCGGTCTTCCCACTCACGCGCACTGCGACTGATTCGTTCGGAGTTGAAGAGAAGAAGAAGGAGAAACAACCGATGAACAAGACGTTGAAGCTGATGGCAGTGGGCGCACTTGCGCTGATGATCTCGATCCCGGCGGCCGTTGCTCAGACCCCCGAAGCATCGACCCTTCCGGTCACCGAGCCGCTCCAGGTTGGCAACACGGTGCTCCAGCCGGGCACCTACATGATCCGCGTGCTTCCCAGCACGCTGAACCGCAACAAGGTGCAGATCACGAGCACGGACCGTTCGACCGTCTATGCGACCGTGCTGACGGTCCCGCATGCGCTCGAACCGAACGAAGAAGTGCCGAACACCGTGTTCGTCTTCTACCCGCCGGTGGAAGGGCAGCCTCGCGCGCTGCGCACGTGGTTCGCACAGTGGCCGGAGGCCAGTCAGGGCGGCCATGACATCGTCTACGACGAGACGTTCGCGACGCAGCTTGCGCGCGCGACGAAGAGCCGCGTAGTCGCCTACCCGCCGACGACCGTGGTCGCGGACCTCGACAACGCCCCGCTGAGCGTCGTCACGCCCGAAGCGACTGTCGAGACCTACACCTACGTTCCGCCGGCGCCTGCGCCCGTGAAGATTGCCGAGACCCGTCCGGTCGAGATGCCTGACACCGCGAGCCGCCTGCCGCTGGTGGCGCTGCTCGGCCTGATCTCGCTCGTCGGTGCGGCCGGTTTCCGCCTGTTCCGCAGCTAAGTCACGATGACTCACGCTTCCCGATGGCTTCGCCGGGTCGAGATCTCCCTCTGGGTGATGGGGATCGCGCTGCTCGGCGTCGTCGCGGCGGAGACGCTGAGTCGATGGAACTTTCAGGTTCGACAGGAGCGGGCCCTCTTTCAGGGAGGGCCCGCAGCCTCGGTCGATCCGGCGCCGAAGCCGCAGCCGCAGTCGGTGGAATGGCAGGGACCTCCGCAGAGAGTCACCGAACGAATCGACTTGCCTGCCGCCCCCGCTGCGGCTCCTTCCGCGGTGGCAGCAACCGCATCAAAGTCCGCTGAAGCAACGGCGGCCTCCGCCCCGTCACCACGAATCGGGCGCCCCGTGACCAACGCTTTCGGCCGGATCGAGATCCCTCGGCTCGGAGTCGGGGTAATCGTCAAGGAAGGGGCGGACGACGAGACGCTCGCGCGCGCGGTCGGCCTGGTCCCGGGCTCGGCCCGCCCCGGAGAGATCGGGAACACCGTGCTCGCCGGACATCGCGACACCTTCTTCCGTCCGCTCCGGAAGATCGCGGTCAACGATCGGATTCGCGTGGTCGTGCCGCCGAACACCTACGAGTACGAGGTGCAGTCGGTCAGGATCGTCGAGCCGGAGGAGACGAGCGTCCTTCAGTCGCGGGGTGTCGAGGAGCTCACGCTCGTGACCTGCTACCCGTTCCGATTCCTCGGCACGGCCCCCGAGCGGTTCATCGTCAGCGCCGCGCGCGTGAACTGACGCGCCTGCTCCTTCTGCCGCCCGTCGGGAGCGTCAAGCCTGCGGACTCGCCGAGCGAGCGAACGCAGACGGCGGCAGCGGCTCTCCGAAGAGGCTTCCCTGCACGTAGCGGATCCCAAGCTTCGCGGCGGCATCGGCACTCGCCTGACTATCGACGCCCTCGAGGATCACGTCGCACTTGAAGTCGCGCGCCAGCGACACGAGGTTGGCGACGATGCGCAACTTCGCGAGATCCTCGGCGAGACCGGTTCCCAGCTCCGGGCTCACCTTGAGAAACGAGGGGCGGAATCGGCTGATGTGCGGAAAGTGCGCGTAGCCGACTCCGAGATTCGCGATGGCGAAGCGCATCCCGAGCTCGTGCAGCCTGTCGACGTCGTCGAACACGTCCTCGCCGATCTTGAACGCCTCCCGTTCGGCCACCTCGACGATGATCCGGTCGACCGGGAGGTCACGTTCCGCGTAGTTGTGGATGAAGAAGTCGCTGAGGGAACGCGCGTCGGCAAACAGCGCCGAGTGAACGCTCATGAAGAGCAGCGCCCGCTCGAGAAGCGGCCCGGCGGCTTGGAGGATCGACTCGACCCTGAGGTTCTCGAGCTCGACGACGAGGTGCTTCCGGTCCGCGTACTCGTAGAGAAGGTCCGGTTCTGCGAGCGGCGAGTCGGTCCGCAGCCGGGTCACCGCCTCGTAGGCGACCGGTGTCCACGCGTCGCCGAAGCGCATGACCGGAGCGAAGGTGGTCTGCAGGTCGCAACCCAGCAACAGGCTCTCGAACAGCGGTATCCGGATGACCCGGCCTTCCCCCTCCCCCGACGGCGGAGCAGACGCCGTCTGGTTGAGGATCACTTCGAGCTCCTCCGTCGCGAACGGCTTCCTCAGCACTGCAACGGCGCCACGCGCCCGCGCCTCCTGAGCCAGAGCATCGGACCCATCTCGCGTCATCAGGATCGACGTCGTCGCCGGGCGGGTCCGCCGCGTCAGTCGGATCAGGTCGAGTCCCTCGTAACCGAACTCCCCGGTGATGTGAGCGCCGGCGACCACGTGCGTCGGTGTCATCCACTCGAGCGCCAGTTCGGCCGACTCGAGATCGTTGCAGGTGACGATGTCCCGGCCGGGCCTCTTCAGCTCGACGGAGAGACCTTCGGTGACGCTCACATCGTCGTCGAGGATCAGGACAGTCTGAGCTGCCCGGGTGAACGTCATTCGCCTCCCCTTTTCGCGAGACCGCCAGGCTTCAGCAGCCCTGCCGGATCAATCTAGCCCCCGGGCGCCACGGCGAGCAAGCGGAACGAGTGGCCGCAGGAGGTCAGAAGTTCGTCTCCTGCTGTGCGTATCGGCTCGTGACGAGCTGCGGATGCGGATGCGTCAGTGCCACGTCCAGATGCGCCTGTGCCACGCGAACGCTCCGCCGCCGGCGAGCGAGGCTGCTGACCGCCATGATCGTCAGCAGGTCGAGGCAGCAGTACAACAGCACGACGCCGACCGGCGGGTTTCCCGATCGGAGGAGGCCCTGATGTTCCCCCCAGGTCCAGTTGCCTGCCAGCGTGCCTGCGATCTCCAGCACCGAGGTCACGCAGACGCAGGTCGCGATCAGCAGACGGCGCGGTGAGGTCGACACGATCATCAGCATGACGATCCAGCAGAGCAGGCCGAAGGTGTCGTTGAACATCAGCGCGGCGACGACCGCGACGAGCGATCCAGCCACGAACGTGGTCGGCTCGATTACCCGGCGGAACCGCTCCAGGTGACGGCTGGCCTGGAGGGCGAGCAGGTAGATGACGCCGTGCCCCGGCGGGACGTAGAGAGGGACCCCTCCGGACTTGTATTCGTAGATCCCGAGGCCGATCGACAGGATCACCTCGCCGGTCGTGGCGATTGCGACCGCGATCAGAGTCTCCCTGGTGAGGTCGGGATGCGTCGCGAACACCAGGCCGAGCAGTGCCCAGACGGGAGCCGCAAGGGCGAGCTGGCGTGGAAGGCCGGGACCGTCGAGCCAAAGCACGGTGGCGAGGGTGGCGATGGTCGCCAGCGCAAAGAACGCGGTCGTTCGGCCGTTCACCGCGCGACGGTAGCGGGTCGCGACGCCAAGATCAACGACACGACCGTCAGCCGTTGCCGCCACTCCTCGTTTTCACGCAGCCATCACAAGAGCCGGCTCCTCGATTCACGAAGGTGGGGCGATAACGGCGAGGACTCAGATGACACGCTTTCTCGCAGCAGTCGCAGACGACCTCAGGAAACAAGGCGACACCTCGAACGTCGCGCTCGCGCTGGCAACGCTCGCACTCGTCTTCACCGTCTCTCTGATCCTCCTCCTCCCGTAACCAGCCCCCCCTCCATTCCGGCGCGCATTCGCGAGTCGCGTCATGCGTGGCACCAACGGTGCAGCCACCTGAACGTTGCCGGAACCTGCCAGGGACAAATCCTCGACGGCTCCGTCTCCACTCGCCGGACAACTGCAGTCTCGAGGAGATTCTCAATGTCCCGTAACTCGATCATGGCGGCTCTGCTACTCGGCTTCTTCACGGTTGCCTGTAGTTCCGAGACGAAAGTCGACCAGACCCTGACCGACGCCACCGTCAGCCAGACGACCATCGCCGAAGCACCCGTCCCGGAAACCGCGGCCCCTTCGCTGACCGACGCCACCGTCGAGCCCGTACCGTCCACGACGACTC
>JBAQWH010000153.1:0-1961 GCA_049298815.1 Thermoanaerobaculia bacterium
GACGACACCCGCGGGCGCAACGTCGATGCCTCGATCTCCGGCGCGGAGTCGCCGGGGCGCAGCACGGCGCGACGCGTCCGGTTCTTCGACGCGACCGTTGCGATGACCGACGTCGGGTCCTCTTCAGGGAGGAAGTAGACCGCCCGCACCGAAGGGCGCTGCTGGCCGATCCGGTACGCCCGGCCGTTCCGCTGGTCGAGTCGGACCGGATTCCACGGGATGTCGTAGTGGACCACGACCCCCGCGCGCTGCAGATTCAACCCCTCGGCCGACATGTCGGTCGACACGAGGACATCGATCCGCCCGTCGCAGAACGCCCGCAGCGTCGCGGCGGTGTGGTTCGCGCGCGAGGTCACCACTCCGCAGCGGCAGACTCCGCGCAGGGTCCCGTACAGGTCCTGCGCCGTCGCCGCCGATCCGGTGAACAGGAGCACCGGCTCGCCCTCGGTCCTCACGAGATCGACGAGCATCTGCCGCTTCTCCAGCGGCGACGACGCGACCGCGGCCGCGAGCTTTCGCAGACGAGTCATCTCCTCTTCGATCTCCCCGGCCCCGATCGTGCCGGGCGGCGCGAAGAGCTCCCAGAAGAGGACCTGCTGAAACGCTTCCCGGTCCTCTTCCCGGCCGAACGCTGCCCGGTAATCACGCTTCGGAAGCAGGCGCCCTGCGGCGAGACAGCTGAGGGCGCGCTCGTAGAAGCGCAGCTGTCGCGCAATCGATTCGAGGATCGCAGCCTCGCTCGACTCGAGCCTGCGCCAGAGGAACCTCCGGAGCATCGCGGTCTCGCCGATCAGAGGGAACGCGAGGGCGTCGACGAGCCTCGGGATGTCTCCTCCAGCGGTGAACAGCCGATGCCTCACGACGCGTCGCTCGAGACCGCCGAATGCGAGCGCCGGCGGCAGCACGTCGCGCGCACGGCGAATGACGAGCGAGCGGAGGATCACGTCGAGCGCGAACCGGTCACGCAACGCGAAGGCTGCGTCGATCGACGGCACGCCCGCAAACGCAAGGAGGTCGTCGGGAGCCATCAGCCGCACGAGACTGTGCAGGTCGCCGAGACCATTGCAGATCGGCGTCGCCGTGACGAGGAGGAGCGGCGAGGCGGCAGCCCGTCGCGCCAGAGCGTCGTAGCGGTTCGTCAGCGGATTCCTGAATGCGTGGGCCTCGTCGACGACGATCAGCGAAGGGCGCGGCCCCTCGAGGGCGTGGTGCACTCCGTCGTGGGTCACGACCTCAGCCCTCGCTCCAAACGCCGCCAACGTGTCGTTCCATTGCGAAACGAGCGAGGCCGGCACGATCAGCTCGACCCGGCCGCCGTCTTCATTGGCGCGGCGGATGAGCTCCGCCGCGACGAACGATTTTCCGAGGCCGGCCTCGTCCGCCAGCAACACCGCACCGAACTGCTCGAGCGCGGCCGAGGCGCGCGTGACCGCATCGCGCTGATGCTCAGCAAGCACCCGTCCTCCTCGACACGAATCGGCGGAGCTGGTCGAGCTCATCGGGGCTCACGCCGTAGAGCCCTGCCACATAGCGGTCCAACGCCTCAGGATTGCCTCGCCCCCGCTGCAGCTGCTTCGCTTCGCGGGACAGTGCGTCGGACGCGTCGCTGAAGCCGCGAGGCATCGCGAGCCCCGCAACGGTCCTCCCGAAACAGCGATAGTGCGCATCCTTGGCGCGCTCGGCGACCGCGACGAGCATCGCGTCGAACACGGTCGAATTGAGGACGGCGGCCAGCCCATGCGCTTCCTCCAGAGTGGGCGCGTCGAGCAGGTAGAGCGTCTGATTCGCGATCAGCGGCACGGTCCGCTCCGCGATCTCGATCACGTCGTTCAGGACGGCTGCCGCCATCCCGCGCGAGACGTCCTTCCAGACCACGTTGATGCCGGCGTGCTCGGGTCTGACGTACGCGAGCCTCAGCGCCGCGGGGTCGACGCCCCGCGCGGCGGCGAGCCGCTCGAGCC
>JBAQWH010000154.1:0-11921 GCA_049298815.1 Thermoanaerobaculia bacterium
GCCGCTCTCGAGAAGCGCCCGGGCATGCAGGTAGTCGAGCGACCAGCGCGCATGGAGGTCGGGGTGCTTCTTCTCGATCTCTTCGAGCAGGGCCGCGAGGTCGTCGGGCGGAAGGGTCCGGAACGCCTCGCTCCACTGCTCGACCGGAGCCACGCCGAGCGGCACGGTTGCGGCGGACGGAGCCGCGCCGGCCGCGGGACGGAAGACGCGGTGGCGCTGGACGCGCTGACGCGACACCACGACCGCAATTGCGATCAGGAGGATGAGGAGGCCGGCTGCGGCGATGAGGAGAGGCGGTCGCTTTTTCAAGAATCGTCTCGGGCGAGCGTTCCCGAAAGAATCGCGTGAGGGGCTCGCCTGAGGATCTCGGAGCGTGCAATCGCGTAGCCAAGGATCGCGTCGACGAGCAGACGCCGTCCGTCGTGCGAGAGAAGGATCAGGACCTTGTCGCGGATCTCGCGGACCTCGACGATGTCCTCCCAGGGAATCCACCGTCCACGCCGCCCGAACGCGGAGAAGAGCCGGTTCTCGTACTTCACACCCTCTTCGCGGCTCACGTAGATGTGGTCGCCGTACTGCAGGATCATCGCGACGACGGTGCCGAGAAAGAGCAGCACGAGGCCGGCCATCGGCAGGAGGCGGTAGTCGTGCGGATGCTCCGCGAGGTAGATGAAGAAGATCGCGGCCGAGCCGAAGACACCGGCGCAGGAGATGAGGCGGGAGACCGGGTTTCGTTCGAAGACGAGGAGATCGGGGTCCGTCGTTTTCATCGACTCAATCGAGTAAATCACGAAACGGCGGGGAGACGCGCGGTTCGCCGGGGTCACTCGGACTCGCCGCTGCGAGCATCCCGCAGGCAGCGTGTTTCGCTGCGCCGCCGGAGTATCGCCGGACGACCGGGACTCCGAGGGTCCGGAGAGCGTCGTGGAAGGCGCCGCGTTCTGTATCGGTGGCGCGGCGGTAACCGCCCTCGCGGGCGTCGTTCACGTCGATGAGGTTGATCCGCATGGGTAGCCCTTCGAAGTGGTGCCGCAGCGCGGCGACTTCGTCGTGACCGCTGTTGATTCCGCCGAGGAGGACCCACGCGATGGTGACCCGTCCTCCGGCGGACTGCTGATACTCGCGAACGGCGGCCGCGACCTCGGAGACAGGCCAGGCGGCCGCGGCCGGGATGAGCTCGCGGCGGCGCTCGTCGACGGCGGAGGTGAGCGACACGATCAGCCGGTACGGCAGGCGTTCCCGCGCGTAGCGACGGATGGCCGGCACGAGGCCGACGGTCGAGATGGTGATCGCCTTCGCGGAGATCCGGCCGCCGCAGGGGTGCGCGAGGATCGCCGCGGCGCGCATCACGGCCTCGTAGTTGTGGAGCGGCTCGCCCTGCCCCTGGAAGAGCGCTCCGGTCACGGTGCCCGGCGTTTCGGCGCGCACCGCGAGGAACTGGCCGACCATCTCCCCCGGCTCCAGGCTTCGCGCGAGGCCGAGCCGGCCGGTCGCGCAGAAGTCACAGGCCATCGCGCAGCCGGCCTGCGACGAGATGCAGACGGTGAAGCGCCCCGCGGACTCGAGTGGAATGCGGACCGCCTCGACCAGCGCCCCGTCGCGCAGGCGGAACAGGTACTTCACGAATCCGTCGGAGGGATCGGTCACCCGTTCCACGATCTCGAGCGGCGAGCGGTCCGTGAGCCGTTCCACGGACTGTTCCACGGCTCGGGGCACGGGACGGGAGACGGGAAAGCCGTCGCGTCCGCCGGCCACCACGTGTGCCAACACGCGCCGTGCTTCCGCGTCGCGCACCGGCTGGCCTGATGCGCGCAGCAGCGCTGCGAGCTCCTCCGGTAGCATTCCGAACAGGTGGGGGCGGGGCATGGTGGCGATGACGTGCAACAGGGGAGGCTCGCGGTGGCTTCCGGCTGTTGGACTCCCCGGGAACCCCTCATACGACTTCGGCACCTTCTCCCCGCTGCGGCGGGGCGAAGGCGGAAGCAAACACGCTGTGGGGTCCTCGACGGCCTTCTCCCCGCCTGCGGGGAGAAGGTGCCGAAGGCGAATGAGGGGCGAATCCAATCGCCCGGAGCCTTGCGCGCCCGCGCCCCGTCCGCCGCAGTGCTATAGAATCCCGGCCTTTTGACTGGAAAAAATTAGCATGCGCTGGAGCCGTTACTTCCTTCACACCCTTCGCGAAGTCCCTGCCGACGCCGACGTGATCAGCCAGAAGCTGATGATGCGCGCGGGCCTGATCCGCAAAGTCGCGGCGGGCATCTACACCTACCTGCCGCTCGGCCTCCGCTCGATCCAGAAGCTCGAAGCGATCGTGCGCGAGGAGATGAACCGCGCCGGTTCCGTCGAGCTCCTCATGCCGGCCATCCAGCCGGCCGAGCTCTGGATGGAGTCGAAGCGCTGGCAGCAGTACGGCAAGGAGTTGCTGCGGATCAAGGACCGCCACGACCGCGATTTCGTCTTCGGGCCGACGCACGAAGAGGTCATCACCGACACGGTCCGCGACACCGTCAGCTCGTACCGGCAGCTGCCGGTCAACCTCTACCAGATCCAGACGAAGTTCCGCGACGAAGTGCGCCCGCGGTTCGGCCTGATGCGCGGCCGCGAGTTCATCATGAAGGACGCCTACTCCTTCCACTCGACGCGCGAGTCGCTCGACGAGGCGTACGACGCGATGCGCGACGCCTACAGCCGCGTCTTCAACCGTTGCGCCCTCGACCACGTCCCGGTCGAGGCGGACACCGGGAACATCGGCGGCTCCGCGTCGCACGAGTTCATGGTGCTGGCGCAGTCTGGCGAGGACGCGGTCGTGAGCTGCCCGAACTGCCGCTACGGCGCGAATGTCGAGAAGGCGACGTCGAAGTTTTTCAGCGACGAGCCGGAGCCGGTCCCTTCCGAGGCGATCGCGGAGCTGCATACGCCTGGAACGCAGTCGCTCGAGGACGTCGGCAAGTTCCTCGGCCGTCCGACGAAGGACCTCGTCAAGACGCTCGTGTTCGACACCGATCTCGGTCCCGTCATGGTGCTGCTCCGCGGCGACCGCGAAGGCAACGAGATCAAGATCAAGAACCACCTCGGCGCCGAGTGGATGCAGATGATCGAGGAGGCGCGCTTCGAAGAGGCGACCGGCGGACCCGTCGGCTACTGCGGCCCGGTCGGGACGAAGTGCGCACGCGTTCTCGCGGACCAGTCGCTCCGCACCCGGAAGCGCTGGGTCGTCGGCGGCAACAAGGTCGATACTCACCTCGACTTCGCGGTCCCGGGCCGCGACTTCGCGGAGCCGGAGTACGGCGACTTCACCACGGCGATCGCCGGGGACTCGTGCGTCCGCTGCGGGACCGCGATGGAAGTGCATCGCGGGATCGAGGTCGGCCACATCTTCAAGCTCGGCACGAAGTACTCGGAGGCGATGCACTGCGAGTTTCTCGACGAGGCCGGGACCCGGCAGCCGATGATCATGGGCTGCTACGGCCTCGGGATCGGGCGGACGGTGGCGGCTGCGATCGAGCAGAGCCACGACGCCGACGGCATCATCTGGCCGATGCCGATCGCGCCCTTCGAGGTCCTCGTGACCTCGCTCGGCCGCGACGAGGCGGTCATGAATGCCGCGACCGACGTCTACGAGCAGCTGGCAGCAGCCGGCGTCGACGTCCTCTTCGACGACCGCGACGAGCGGCCGGGCGTGAAGTTCAAGGACGCGGACCTCGTCGGCTTCCCGCTTCGCATCGCCGTGGGGGCGAAGAGCCTCGCGGCGGGACAGATCGAGTGGAGCTGGCGCAGAGACCGCGCGAAACAGCTCGGAGCCCCCGCCGAGGTCGTGGCCGGGATCATCGAACTGGTCAAGTCGCACCGGGTGGGGTAGGGAGACGCCGAGCGGCGGAAGAAGCCTCTTTCGCCGCTCCGCGGCTCGCGTGCGGCTCCTCTCACTCTTCACTCTTCACTCTTCGGACTTCCTTCACTGCTATCCTTCCTCCGTCCACAAATCGGAGGTTTGAATGCGCAGAATCCTCGTCACCGTATTCGCGGCTCTGCTCGCCATGCCGCTTGCGGCGCAGAACGTCGACATCGAGTCCCTCTCCGGCCTCCAGTTCAATTTCGGCAACCCGGGTGCCCGCTCGCTCGGAATGGCCGGGGCGTTCCTCGGCCTCGCGGACGATGCCTCGGCAGCTGAAGCGAATCCGGCCGGGCTCACGATCCTCCGCAAGCCCGAGATCTCCATCGAAGCGCGGAACTACCTCGAGAACCAGGTGCTGACCACGAGCGGGACGTTTCCCGACGTCGAACGGACCGGGTTCTCCCACCACAGCGACCGCGCGGTCATCTCGTTCGGCAGCGTCGTGATCCCGGTCAAGAACCGGTTCACCCTCGGCGTCTACTACCACGAGCCGCTGCGCAACGAAGGGGCCGGGCAGGTGCTGCCGACGCGCAACGAGATCACCGGCCGCGTGGAGAAGATGACGCCGAACTTCTTCGTCCCGGTGGGCGGCGGCGAGCCGATCAGCGAGGCCGAGTGCGAGAAGCGCGGATGGGGATCGTGCGTCGAGTACCGCGTCGACCCGTTCATCTCGGCGGTCGACGTGCGGCAGCGGACCTTCGGCTTCGCGGCCGCCGCGCAGCTCCATCCGAAGTTCTCGGTCGGCGCGACCGTGCGCTATCAGACCTTCCAGGAAT
Organism: Thermoanaerobaculia bacterium; assembly: GCA_049298815.1. Lineage (GTDB taxonomy): Bacteria > Acidobacteriota > Thermoanaerobaculia > Gp7-AA8 > Gp7-AA8 > JBAQWH01. Next base: position 4,669 of record JBAQWH010000154.1, read on the forward strand.
CCGCGTTCACGTTCCGCTTCACGCACGACTTCGAGCCGAGCACGATCTCGGTGCAGGCGACCGCCAAGGAGAACGGCGGCGAGCTCGAAATGCAGGAAGAGACGGACGTGACGTTCGCCGCCGGCTTCAAGTGGTCGCCGACCGACCGCCTCAGCTTCGGCGGCGTCTACAAGCAGGGGCCGACGTTCGTCGCCCCGACCTTCCTCGCCGGTCAGGTCACCGACTTCGAGTTCCTGCGGCTCGCCGACACGACGTTCCACGTGCCGGACGTGATGGGCGTAGGTGTCTCGTTCCGCCCCATCCCGGTGCTCACGGTCAACGCCGACGCCGTCCACGTGAAGTACTCGAACCTCGTCGACGATTTCGTGGCGACGATCGCCGACGTCCGCGACATCGACTCGCCGTTCGTCCTCGAGGACGTCATCGAGCTGAGGGTGGGCGCCGAGTACTTCTTCTCGACGCGGATCCCGTTCGCGCTGCGCGCCGGCTACTGGCGCGACCCGGCGCACGCGGTCGAGTGGCAGGGGCCGCTGGACCAGCCGGGGTACGTCGCAGAAGCGCTGCTCTACCCGAAAGGCGAAGCGCAGAACCACATCACCATTGGCGGCGGCCTGGCGTGGCCGCGCTTCCAGATCGACTTCGCCTACGACACGTCCGACAACTACAAGGTCGGCAGCATCTCGATGGTCACCCGTTTCTGAGTCGTTAGTCGTTAGTGGTTAGTCGTCAGGTGCCCGAGGCGTGGGGCGGCTGGAGAGTCAGTGGCCGGGTCACCTGGCCACTGACCACCGACCACTGACCACTGACCACTGACCACTGACTCTCCTAACGACTAACGAGTAACGACTAACGACTAACCACTAACCACTAACCACTGCCCCATGACTCTCCTCGACATCTCTCCGCTGGTGGACGCCACGATCCAGGTCTGGCCGGGCGACACCCCGTACACCCGCACTGTGAACCTCGACATGGCCGCGGGATCGAGCCTGACGCTGTCCCACATCCAGACGACGGTTCACGTGGGTGCTCATGCCGATGCGCCGAGCCACTACTCGGCCGAGGGCGAGGACATCGCATCGCGGAAGCTCGATTACTACGTCGGTGCATGCAACGTGATCGATCTCGAAGGAATCGGGGCGCGGCGCATCATGCCCTCGGACCTGGCGGGGAAGCACATCACCGCCGCTCGGGTCCTGTTTCGGACGGGCTCGTTCCCCGATCCCCGGTCGTGGCCCGGCGAGTTCGCGAGCCTCTCGCCGGAGCTCGTGGACGCGCTTCACGAGCGCGGCGTCGTGCTGGTCGGCATCGACACTCCGTCGGTCGACCCGTTCGAGTCGAAGCTGCTCGAAGCGCATCAGGCGCTCGCGGAGCACGACATGGCGAACCTCGAGGGCCTCGTGCTGGACGGTGTCCCCGAGGCGGAGTACGAGCTGATCGCGCTCCCGCTGCGGCTCGGAGGGGCTGACGGCAGTCCGGTCAGAGCTGTGCTTCGGCCGCTGGCCTGAAGTCGCGCGTGACGTGGATCTGCGGGTTGTCCTCGATGAACGCGTCGATGCGCGTCGCGTCCACCGGCTCGCTGAAGAGGTACCCCTGGATGAGGTCGCAGCCCTGCGACTCGAGCACGGCGAGCTGATCCTGCCGCTCGACCCCCTCGGCCACGACGTCGATCCCGAGGCTGTGGGCCATCGTGATGACCGCCTGCGCGATCGCAGCGTCGGTCGGGTCGGTCGCGATGTCCTCGACGAATGACGCGTCGAGCTTGAGCGTATCGATCGGAAAGCGCTTGAGGTAGCTGAGCGACGAGTAACCGGTGCCGAAGTCGTCCATGGCGATCCGGATTCCAAGGGCCTTCAGCTCGCGCAGGATGTGAATCGAGTTCGCCGCGTGCTGCATCGCGTTGCTCTCGGTCACTTCGAGCTGCAACCGTGACGGGTCGATACGGGTGATCTCGACGGCGCGGCGGACCTGCTGGATCAGATCCGGCTGCAGGAACTGACGGGCGGAGAGGTTCACCGAGATGGTGATCGCGTTGCGATGCCACGAACGGATCTGCTCACAGGCGGCCCGCAGCACCCACTCGCCGAGTGGGAGGATCACGCCGGAGATCTCTGCCACCGAAATGAAGTGGACCGGCAGCAGCAGGCCGAGCTCGGGGTGGTTCCAGCGGACGAGTGCCTCGACTCCGACTACCCGCCGGTTCTTCAACTCGATCACCGGCTGGTAGTGCAGGACGAACTCGTTCTGCGAGACCGCTTTGCGCAGCGTGTTCTCGAGCGACAGCCGCTCGAGGGCCTGGGCGTTCATCGCGGGGGCATACAGCTGATAGTTGTCGCGCCCCTGTTCCTTCGCGCGGTACATCGCCGTGTCGGCGTTGCGCACCAGCATCTCGGGATCGTTGCCGTCGGTCGGGAAAATCGTGATCCCGATGCTCGTCGTGATGAACAGCTCGTGCTCGTGGATGATGAACGGGATCTTCAGAGTGTCGATGATCTTCTGCGCGATTTTCGCCGCGTCCTCCACGTGCTCCAGCCGCGGGATCAGCAGCGTGAACTCGTCACCGCCGAATCGCGCAACCGTGTCCCCTTCACGGAGGCAGCAGTGGATGCGCTCGGCGACCGCCTTCAGAAGCGAATCGCCCAGGGAGTGTCCCAGCGAGTCGTTGATCTCCTTGAAACGGTCGAGGTCGAGGAAGAGGATGGCCAGCTTGTTCTGCGTCCGGCTCGCCTGGGCGAGCGCCATGATCAGACGGTCGCTGAAGAGCGGCCGGTTCGGCAGACCGGTGAGGGCATCGTGATAGGCGAGATGCTCGATCTGCAGCCCCGCGAGCTCTGCGGCTTCGCGCTCGTCTTCGAGCAGGGAAGCCACCATGCCGATGCCCATGACCGTCTGCAGCACGACGTCGACGTAGCCGATGTAATTGGCGTAGCTTCCCTGCGTCCCGAGCGCGATCCAGGTGACGCCGATCATCCCGTAGTGGAGCTGTTCGGCGGCATAGGCGAACAGTGCGACTGCGAGGATCGTGAGCCCTACGCCCTGACGCTTCTGCCGCGACACCCACAACAGGTAGCCGGCCCAGGCGAAGGCGGCAGTTGCGATGAGCGCGCGGGTGCCGACCCTCACCGTATACCGGTACTCCGGCGCCACGCCAGGGCTCATGACCGCGAGGGTCGTCACGATCCCGAGCACGACGGCACCGATGAGGACGCGGCGCTCCAGCACGAACTTGATGGGCCGCCGTCGGACGAGCTCGTAGACTCCGAACGTGAGCCATCCGACGTTCAGGAAACCGGCAGCACCGCCGATGGCGGCCAGGACGAGCCGCGTCGGATCGTTCGCGGCGACCCCCAGTCCAAGCGCCAGCTGCAGGTTCAGCTGCACCGTGATCTGGTAGAGGACCAGAGCCAGCCAGCCGAAGGTCCAGCGCAGCAGATAAGTCTTCTGGTATTGCCGGTAGAAGCCGTGCAAGACAAAAGCGATCACCGCTGCGCTGACCATCTGCGCCAGGGCTGTCGCGATCGCGCCTGCTGAAGCGTTCGGCATAAAGGCCCGGCCGGGGTGCCGGGCATCCGTACACCGTAGCTGGCACAACCGGGGAACGCAACGGCACGCGTCACCCGGCTGTGGGATTGCGACGATCAGGAACTGCTGATTGCCCCGGGCGGATCCAGGACGTCCTCAGGCCGGGTGACGCATGGCTTCGTCGTAAAGCTGGCGGAGCCTGGCCGCGGAGGCGTCGTAATCGAAGGCGAGCGCCAGGCGCGCGACCTCGCGGGACAGGCCGGCGAGATCGCCACACACTGTCGCAGCAATCGTCTCCGCAAGCGCCTCGGGAGTGCCGTCCGACGCGATCAACCGGGCGGGTACGAGTGCCTCCATCCCTTCGAAGGGGAACGTCACCGGAGGAACGCCGCACCCCATCGCTTCGGTGACCGCGCGGTGCCCCTCGTCCGATCCCGGCGCCGTGAACATCAGGAGGTCCGAGGCCCGGTAGTGCTCCGCGAGATCGTCCTCGTGGTAGCCGGCGAACGTGACCAGCTCCGCGATCCCGAGGGAGGCAGCGAGCGCCTCGAGCTGCGGGCGGAGCGGTCCTCGCCCGATGATCATCATCCGCGCGCGGGGCACCTTGTGACGGGCGAGCGCGAAGGTCTGCAGCGCTTCCTCGAAGCCGCGGCCCGGCGTCACCTTCCCGATCACGGTCATCAGCGTCGCATCGGGCTCGATCCCGTAGGTGCTGCGCACATCGGGGCCTTCGGGATTGAACTGCCTCGTGTCGAGGGGAGGCGGAGTGAACACGACGGGGTGGCCGGAAAGGGCAGGGTCGTTCTGGAAGCTCGCATTGATGACGCAGAAGGTGTCCGCACGGGAGAAGAGGTAGCGCGACAGCGGATCGCGCCTCATGACGCGGCGGGCGTGGATCGTTCGGATGCAACGCATGCCGTGGCGGCGTGCCAGCGTGTCCGCAAGCCAGTGGTCGTAGGTGAGGTGCGAGTGGACGATGTCGAAGCCGATCCTGGACACCAGGCCGCGGAGTGCGCGCAGCGAGCGCATGAAGGCGAATGGATTCTGCGCCTGGTCGATCGCGGCGTGGGCGAAGTCGTGATGCCCGATCTTGTCCTCGAGCCGGTACCCGCCGACGTACGCGTAGTGGGCGTCGATCCCGACGCCGCGCAGCGCTTCGACCTCGACGAATGCCGGCGCCGCGGCGCCGGTCCATCGGTTTGCTGCCGCGAGATGGAGAACTTTGAGTTGCACGACCGTTGAGTTTATAGTCCGGCGCCATGGCCGTTGATCAGGAATTGCTCGAAATTCTCGCCTGCCCACTGTGCAAGCAGGAGGTCAAGGCCGTCCCGCTCTCCGACGCGAAGCGGACGGCGGTCCGCGACAAGTACAGGGAGAAGTTCCGTGGCGAGGAGCCGGTCGTGGAGCAGGGACTCCAGTGCGTCCAGTGCCACAGGGTCTACCCGATCGTCAGCGACATTCCGGTCATGCTGGTCGAAGAGGCTTTCGACGAGGCGTGACGTGCAGGCAACGGGCTCTGGGCGGCGGTAAGCCGCCGCGGGTTCGCGCTGCGGACCTGCCGCCGGGCCACTGATCCATGCGTGACGCCATCGCCCGGTTCCGCATCGACACCCTCGGAACACCCGATGCCGCGGTCGGATGGGCCGCGACCTTTTACCTCGGACACGTCCTCTTCCAGGGAAAGATCGCCCTCTCGGAGCTCTTCGCCTTCGGCGCGATCTTCTGCTTTGGCTACGCGGTCGCCCGCGGACGCCTCAAGCCGACGTTCCACATCCTCTACTACCCGCTGCTCGTGTACGGCATCGTGTCGACGGTGTCGGCCTTGGGAGCCGATCGCCGGATCCACTCGGCGGGGGAGGGGATGCTCTGGTTCAAGATGGCGATCTTTCCGGTCGCGGTGACGCTGATGCGCGAGCTCCCGCGAATGCGCCGGATCGCGCTGCGCCTCCAGATCGTCTTCGCCGTCGCCATCGCGGCCTGGGGCCTCGCCGAGTTCATCTTCGCCGACCGCCGCGACCTCGAGCATCGCATCACCGGCCCATCGCCTCACGTCATGACGTTCTCGGGTCTGCTCCTCCCCCTGGCACTCATGCTCCTCCTCCTCTGGATCCACCGCCGGACCTGGTGGCTCTTCGCGGCGATGGCCACGGTGAACCTCGTCCTCCTGCTGACATTCACCCGCAGCGTCTGGCTCGGGTGGGGAGCGGCCGTGCTCGTCCTGGCGATGCTCACGCGCGCGCCGTGGAGGGTGTTCATCCTCCCTGCCGCGCTCTGGTTCCTCATCCTGATGCCGCTGCCGCTCTTCGGCAGGCTGATCTCCACGTTCGACCCGAGCCAGTCGTCGAACTTCGACCGGATCCGCATGCTCGAGGCCGGAGTCGAGATGATCAAGGACCAGCCGCTGCTCGGTGTCGGTCCGGCCAACGTGAAAGAGGTCTACCCGCTGTACAAACGGCACGACGCCCCGCGGTCGCGCCCGCCTCACCTCCACAACAACGTCGTCCAGCTCTGGGCCGAGCGCGGCATCCTCGGGCTCGCCGCCTACGTCATGCTGATGGTTCTGTTCCTCCGGGAGTGCGCCCTCGCGTGGAAGGCACACTCCCAGGCCCCAGCTGTGAGCGGCGCTGGAGTTGGAGACCAGGGACCGGCGCCGTGGATCTCGGGAGGAGCCGGCGACACGAGCCGCGTGTGGGCCGAGAGCGGGGTGGCCGTCTGTGTCTCCCTCGCCGTGGCCGGGCTCTTCGAGTTCAACTTCGGGGATACCGAGGTCTTCTATCTGATGCTCGATCTTTTCGCGGTCCTCGTGGTCACGATGGAGAGCGGGCGGACTCAGCGTCAGCCGACGAATGAACCCCCCGGGGTTCTTGTTCCGGCCCACGCGTAACTATTTCGAGCATGGTGTCGTCGAAGGGCAGAGAAACAGTGGGGATGAAAAACCTGAGCGATCAGGAGCTGATGCGGATCGTTCAGGGTGGTGATCATGCCCCGGCGTCGGAGATCTACGACCGATATTCGGCGAGGATCTACAACTTCGCGCTGCGGTTCCTGAGGAACACGGAGGCGGCGGAGGACGCGACTCAGGAAGTCTTCGTCAAGATGCTCAAACACGCTAAGCAGTTCCAGGGAGACGCAAAGCTGTCGACCTGGCTGTTCTCGATCACCGCCAACTGGTGCCGCGACTACCTGCGGAAGGCGGACAACAAGACCAAGGAAAGCGACGACGTACTCGCGACGCTGCCGGCCTCGGGCGAGTCTCCCGAGCGGATGCTCGAACGTCGCGAGAACGAAGTGCTGGTGCGGCGGGCGCTGATGACGCTGACCCCCGAGCAGCGCGAGGCGATCCTCCTCTCACGCTACCAGGGACTCTCTTACGCCGAGATCGCTCAGATCTCGGGGTGCTCGGAAGGGGCGGTCAAAACCCGTGTCTTCCGAGCGATGGAAACGCTCAAGAAAACGCTCGCCGGTGAGGCGCGCGGAGGTGACCGATGTCTGACTGTCAGTTGACCCGCGAGAGCATGCCGCTGTTGCTCACCGAGTCGCTCGACCCGGCGCGGCGCGAGCTCGCTCATCAGCACATCGAGAGCTGCGCAGCGTGCACCGTCGAATGGATGGACCAGAAGGAGACGTGGGCCGTCCTCGGCGACCTGCCCGAGGTTCCGGTCCCGCAGGCCGTCCGCCAGCGTTTCCTCGAAGCGGCCGGCATCGCCGAGCCGATGGCGGACATCATCCCC
>JBAQWH010000155.1:0-2994 GCA_049298815.1 Thermoanaerobaculia bacterium
GAAAGCGCAGGGCTCCGCGGCCGGGGAGTTGCGATCACAAAGACGTGTGATCTGCAGCCGGCACTTCCTCGAACGATTCGTCTCGCGTCCTGTGGGATTGTGCTGTCCCACATCAGGGATAATTGTGTCGCTTTGACAATCGGGACTGGCACGCTTGTAGGTTCCTACGAGATCCAGAGCCACGTCGGCTCCGGAGGCATGGGAGAGGTGTTCCGCGCCCGTGACCGCCGCATTGGCCGCGACGTGGCGATCAAGTTCCTCGGCGCCGAGTACAGCGCGGACGTCGAGGCTCTGGCGCGGTTCGAGCGCGAAGCGCGGGCGGCCGGGTCGATCAGCCACCCGAACCTCGTCACGATCCACGACATCGGTGTGCACGAGGGAGCTCCCTACATCGTGATGGAGCTGCTGGAGGGGACGACTCTCCGCGAGCGCATCGAGTCGGGCGGCCGGAGCAAGACGACGTCGCGGCCGCTGGCGACGCGCGCGAAGATCCTCGACTACGCGGCCCAGATCGCCGCGGGTCTCGGCGCAGCGCACGAGCGCGGCATCGTCCATCGCGACCTCAAGCCCGAGAACATCTTCGTCACGCGGTCAGGCCACGTGAAAGTCCTCGACTTCGGTGTGGCCCGCTTCTCGGGGAACGACGGCATCGCGGGAGATCTCGACACGCTCGAGACCGAGCCGGGAAAGATCATCGGGACGGTCAGCTACATGGCGCCCGAGCACCTTCTGGGAGGCACGGTCGACCACCGGAGCGACATCTTCTCGCTCGGCGTGCTGCTCTACGAGATGATCGCCGGCCGCCGGCCCTTCGAAGGCGACACGATGGTGCAGACGATCGCGTCGATCCTGCGCGACGACCCGGAGCCTCTCAGAGAGGAAGTCGACGGCGTCTCGCGCGGCGTTGCGGTGATCGTGAAGCGCTGTCTCGAGAAGTCGCCGGACGAGCGCTATCAGTCGGCACGTGACGTGTCGTTCGCGCTCGAGGCGGCGACCGCCTCAGCCGTCGCAGCGGCCTCTCAGGGCGAGTCGATCGTCCCAAGGCGCGGGTGGCGACGCGCAGCGCTCGGCACACTCGTCGCGCTGCTCGTGCTGGCGTCGGCCTTCGGCCTCATCGCCGCTCTCAGGCGAGGCCCGGCCGCAGAGATCAACGACTTCGTCCAGCTGACGTTCGACCAGGGCCTCGAGGACGATCCTTCGATCGCGCCCGACGGCAGTTCGTTCGTCTACGTCAGCCGCGCATCCGGCAACGCGGACATCTGGCTGCAGCGGGTCGGCGGCGACAAGGCGACGAACCTCACCGCGGACTCCCTCGCTCCGGACACCGAGCCGGTGTTCTCGCCGGACGGACGGCAGGTCGCATTCCGGTCGGAGCGCGCCGGCGGCGGCATCTTCGTCATGGGCGCCACCGGCGAATCGGTCCGCCGGATGACCGATTTCGGGCACTCCCCTGCCTGGTCGCCCGACGGAGCCCGCCTCGTCTTCGCGACCGAGTCGATCACCGACCCCGCGGCTCGAATCGCTCCGAGCCGGCTCTACATCGTGGAGGTCGAGACCGGCCGCGTCTCGCTCTTCTACAACGGCGACGCAGTCGAGCCGGACTGGTCGCCTGACGGCCGGAGGATCGCCTACTGGGGCCTCCCCGACGGGACAAGTGAGCGGGCGATCTGGACCATCCCGGCGACCGGCGGCGCGCCGGCTCGCGTCACCGAACCCCACGACCGCGCCATCAACTGGCGACCGGTCTGGGCGCCGGACGGCGAGCATCTCTACTTCGTCAGCGACCGCGGCGGAAGCATGAACATCTGGCGCATCCCGATCGACGCCGACGGTACGGCAGGGGGGCCGCCCGAGCCGGCGACCCGCTCGGCCTTCTGGTGCGGCCACCCGTCGATCACGCGCGACGGGAAGACGCTCGCGTTCTCGACGCGGTCCAACGAAGGGGCGGTCTTCAAAATCCACATCGACCGCGCCACGCTCACGCTCGGCAGGCCGGAGTCGGTCCTCGCCGGAAGCCGCCGCATTCTCAGCCCGGTGCCGTCGCCCGACGGCAAGTGGGTCGCACTCAGCACGCTCGGCATTCAGGAGGACCTCTTCATCGTCCGCAGCGACGGCACCGGCCTCCGGCAGATCACGAACGACGCCTATCGCGACCGCGTCCCCCGCTGGTCGCCCGATGGGAAGCAGCTGATCTTTCACTCGGACCGCGCCGGGAAATACACGCTCTGGACGATCCGCCTCGACGGATCGGGACTGCGACAGGTCACCCCGGAAGCGATGACGGAAGGGGTCTACTCCCCCGACGGCCGGACGCTGTCGGCCGTCTTCGTCGATCCGCGGGCGGGCCGCGGCGCGAAGAGCCGCCGGCCGGTGCTGCTCCACACCGCCGACCCTCGCAGCCCGATCGACCTCCCCGAGGTCTCCGACAAGGAAATGTTCTGGCCGGCGGCCTGGTCGCCGGACGGACGGCACCTCGTCGGCCTGACCCTCGACGACGGCGGCTTCAAGACGATCTCGACCTACACGCTGGCGACGCGCCGGTACTCCGTGATCTCGGAAACCGCGAAACGCGCAGGATGGCTCGACGGCAACACGATCGTCCTGGTCGAGCAGGACGGTGCGGTCTCCCTCTTCGACCTCGCGACCCGCACATCGAAACCGGTCGGTATCCTCCCGCTGTTCAACCCGATGCGCGCCCCCAACATCGACGCTGCGACCGACACGATCTACTACGTGTCGCTCTCGACCGAGGCCGACATCTGGAGCGTCGAGCTCCCCGACTGATCGCGTCGCTCGCTCACCAGCACGAAGACGAAGTCTCGTCGAGCGCTCGCAGCATGTTGATCGCGAAGGCGTCAGGCTCGATCACCTCACGGGGCAGCTCCAGCGTGACGATCGGAATCCTCCGCTCGACACCGGCGTAGCTGCCGAGCGAGCCGGGCGTGGGATACCCGATGCTCGGCTGGAGCGGCAGGCCGGTCGTCGCGGCGAGGC
>JBAQWH010000156.1:0-9608 GCA_049298815.1 Thermoanaerobaculia bacterium
GTCCGCGCCCGCGGCGGCCGCACCATCGCCGAGTCGGCGGAGACGGCGATCATCTTCGGCATGCCGGCCGAAGCGATCCGGACCGGAGCGGTCGAGCACGTGGTGCCGCTGCATCAGATCGCCTCGGCCGTGCGCCGCCTGACGATCGGGAGCTGACGCCCCATCCTCCGCCGCGCCGCTTCGCGCACCACGTGGTGTCCGCATCCTGTGTCGGAATTGGTCTTACTGCTTCGCGTGCCTCATCCGCTGTGCTAACCTCACCCCAAATTTCCGGGGTCCTATACCTGCCGATGAGCGAAGAAAAAGCCGAAAAGTTCCTCGAGCTGTTCACCAGAGGAAAAGAGTTCACCGAAGAGCTGCTGCGGGAAAACAAGCGGCTGCGTTACCGGCTCGCCGACCTGGAGACCCAGGCCGTCGGAAGCCCGGACGAGGTCCAGCGCCTGCGGGACGAGATCTCGCAACTCACCGACGAGAACCGCAAGATTCAGCAGCGGTTCCGCCAGGTCGAGGAAGAGAACAAGGACTTCGTCAACCGCTACATCGAGATCGAAGAGCAGAACAACAACCTCGCGAACCTCTACGTCGCGAGCTACCAGCTCCATTCGACCCTCGACTTCCGCGAGGTGATCCAGATCGTTCAGGAGATCGTGATCAACCTCGTCGGCGCCGAAGCATTCGCCATCCTGCTCCTCGACGAGAAGACGAACGAGCTCAAGACCATCGCCTTCGAAGGAGACGACGTCCTCCCGGGAGTCGACCAGATCTCGACGAAGCTCGGCGAGGGGACGCTCGGCCAGGCAGCCCAGTCGGGAGAGAGCTACTACACGCAGGACAGCGACGCCGAGATCGCGCTCGACAAGCCGATCGCCGCCGTCCCGCTCAAGATCAAGGACCACGTCATCGGTCTGATCGTGATCTACAAGCTCCTTCAGCAGAAGGATGCATTCACGGCCGTCGATTACGAGCTGTTCTCTCTGCTCGCCGCGCATGCCGCGACGGCGATCTTCTCGTCCAAACTGTATTCGCAGTCGGAGCGGAAGCTGAACACGATTCAGAGCTTCCTCGACCTGCTGACGACTTAGCCAGGAAGGTAACGAACCCGTGGGGATGGAGAACGCCAATTTCCTGGTCGTCGAAGATTCGCCGACCATGCGCCAGTTGATCTCGTTTTCGTTGAAGCGCTTCAAGAATGCGCGGATCATCGAAGCGGTCGACGGGGTCGACGCACTCAAAAAACTGTCGGGCCCTGAGCAGATCGACCTGATCCTCACCGACATCAACATGCCGGTCATGGACGGGCTCAAGCTCGTCTCGCTCGTCCGCCAGAACGCGCAGCTCAAGAACATCCCCATCATCATCATCACGACCGAAGGGGCCGAAGAGGACCGGGAGCGAGGCCTCGCACTCGGCGCGAACGCGTACATTTCGAAGCCGATCCAGTCGTCGCACCTGATCAAGACGATCTCGGAGCTCCTCTCCGTGTGAGCTCCTCCGCCGGCGATCTCCTCGAGAGCCGGCGTGGAGCCGCCTCCGTCGCCGCGGTCATCGTCGTCTTCTTCCTCGCGCTCCGCATCGCGCTGCTGCTCGCGCGCGATCCTTTCTTCGACGAGCTCTTCACCCTCTGGATCGCGGCCAAGCCGTGGTCGGAGATCGTCGGGGCGCTCCGCCACGACTCCGGGCCGCCCCTCTACTACTTCCTCGTGAAGCCCTTCGCCGCGCTCGCGGGGTCGGTTGCCGGGATCCGGCTGTTCTCGCTCGCGGCTGCGACGACCGCCCTCGTGCTGATCCTCGCGGCGAAGCAACTCGGCCCTGCCCGGTTCACGGCGGCCGCGCTCCTCGCGATTCATCCCCCCTCGGTGCTCTTCGCGACCGACGCGCGGAGCTACGCGCTCTGCGCCCTTCTCGTCCTCGCGGGCGTCCTGCTGCTCGAAAGTGACCGTCCGTTTCCGGCGGCCCTCGCACTCGTCGCTGCGGCGTACTGTCATTACTACGGCGCGCTGTTCCTGCCGGTGCTTCTGCTCAAGAAGAAGCGCGGGGCGCTGGCGCTGGCCGTCGCCTCGGTTCTGTTCGTTCCGGGCCTGCTCCTCGCGTGGAGTCAGCCCGCACAGGCGATGAGGTGGGCCGATGGGCAGCAGTCCATGGCGGCTGGGTCCGGCCTGCTCTTCCTCGGACGCTACCCCGCGTCGCTGCTGTTGCAGGACCTTTGGTTGCCGGTGGTGATCGCTTTTGCCGTCGCGCTCGTCGCGCTGAGCACGCGCGTGTGGAGGTTCGCGCCGTACGTCATGATTCCGGTTGCCCTCGCAGTCGCCCTCGCGCTCGCGGGTCGGAACGTCTACTTTCCGATGCGGTTCGAATCGGTACTGGCGGCGCCGCTCGCGCTCTGGATGGCCACGTCGCTTCACGCCCGTTCCCCCTCGGTTCGGACGGTCGTGGTCGGCGCGCTGATCGTCACGTCGACCGTGGTTCTCCTTCGCGGCGTCTTCGATCATCTGGAACGGCCGCTCGATTCCTATCGGCGTGCAGCTCAGGTCGTGCGTAGTGCGGCCCCAACGGATGAACCGGTCGTCGCGAGCGGCTACCTCTACCTCGAGACGTCGATGAAACTCGCCTCGACGCGCGCGTTTCCGACGGAACAGGCGGTTCACCCTGGATGGCGGGCGGAGGTTCCGTTGGCGGAACTTCGGAGCGAAGTGGATACGTTGCCCGCGTCGTTCATCTGGGTGGGGGAGCGGCAGGCCCGGGAACTGCGGGTCCTGCGGGAGCGGTACCGGGCGACACCGCTGTTCATGAACGACCGCGCGGCGGTGGTGCGGATGGAGCGCTGAGCAGGCGGCGTACAGGGCAACGAACAGCCACCACGGAGGCACAGAGGACACAGAGGTTCACAGAGCGAGAATCGCCCGCGTCCACCTCTGTGCGGCTCTGTGTCCTCTGTGCCTCTGTGGTGACCCGAGGTTCTGGGCGCGGTCGGGTGGTCGGCGGCAACAAGTCGTTGCGTGAAATGCGAGATTCGACGGTTGCCGGGGGGCAGGTTTGCCGATCCGGCTTGGACACAAGTCGTTGATTTCAAAGCGCCGAACCCTGCGGTCCCCGCCTTCGGCCGCGTCCGGCAGAGCGCGTGCATCCAGAACGGCGGAACTTCCGCTACACTTCACCCCCGTCGAATCACCCGCGGATGGCAAGTGAGCGCCGCTGCCATTCGCTGTGGCCACGATCACTGCGGAGCGGCGATCGGCCCGGCGCCACGGAAATCATGAAGGACACGAACGAACCGAACCAGATGCGCATGCGCCACTACACCGAGCGGACTCCGCTCTGGCTCCGCCGCTTCACCAAGCTCGTCGCGGCGTCGACGCTGTTCCTGATCTTCGCCGGGGCCATGGTCACCTCGACCGGCTCCGGTCTCGCGGTCCCGGACTGGCCGCTCTCGTACGGCATGCTGATGCCACCGATGGTCGGCGGGATCTTCTACGAGCACGGGCACCGGATGATCGCGACCGCAGTCGGGATCCTGACGATCATCCAGGCGGTGTGGCTGCAGAAGCGTGAGCCGAAGCGTTTCGTCCGGGTTCTCGGATGGACGGCGCTCGGCGCGGTCGTCGTCCAGGGGCTGCTCGGCGGCATCACCGTGCTGCTCCTCCTTCCGAAGGCGGTCTCGGTGTCGCACGCGGGACTCGCCGAGATCTTCTTCGCGATCAACGTGTCGATCGCGTTCTTCACCTCCGAGTGGTTCTACAACCTCCGCGCGATGGAGAAGGGGCGGGCACCGGTCGGCCTCACGACGTTCTTCGCGGCGGCCGTCTACGTTCAGATCATTGCCGGCGCGGTCATGCGCCACCTCGGTGCCGGGCTGGCGATCCCCGACTTTCCACTGTCGTTCGGCCGGCTCGTCCCGGAGTTCGCGAACGGCAGCATCGTCTCGGCGTTCGTGCACCGCGCGGGCGGGTTCACGGTCGGCTTCCTCGCGATCGCGGTCGTCATCAGCCTGCTGCGGTATGAGGCGGGGCATCCGCTCCGCGGGCTGGCGAACATTCTCCTCGTCGTCGTCGCGGCGCAGATCCTCCTCGGCGGCTACGTCATCTGGAGCGGCAAGCAGGCGCACATCACGAGTCTCCACGTCATGATCGGCGCCTCGACCTGGGCCTTGTCGGTCGTGCTCGCGCTCGCAGCGAGAACGCTCGCCTGGAAGAAGGTCGCGGCAGACGAACCGGCGGGTTACGCCGGCCGTGAGGTGACCGCATGAGCGAGGTGATCGCGCTGCCGCGCACGTCGGTCGGCTCGGTCGTTCGCGACTATCTCGAGCTCTCGAAGTCGCGCATCGTGATGATGGTCCTCATCACGACCACGGCGGGCTTCTTCTTCGGAGCGGACCACGTCGACCCGCTTCTCCTGATCCACACGCTCATCGGTACGGCGCTGGTCGCCGCCGGAACGAACGCGCTGAACCAGTACGTGGAGCGCGAGTACGACGGGCGGATGCACCGCACGCGCAAACGTCCGCTGCCGGACGGCCGGATCACGCCGTTCGCAGCGCTCATCTTCTCGTCCGCGATCTCGGTGTTCGGGACGGCCTACCTCGCGCTCGCGGTGAACCCGCTCACAGCGATCCTCGGCGCGTTCACACTGACCAGCTACGTCTTCGTCTACACGCCCCTCAAGCGCCTCTCGACCGTCTGCACGATCATCGGTGCCGTGCCTGGAGCGATCCCGCCGTTGATGGGATGGGCTGCCGCGACCGGCGAGCTCGGCGTCGGTGGATGGATCATCTTCGGCATCCTGTTTTTCTGGCAGCTGCCGCACTTCATGGCGATCAGCTGGATGTACCGTGAGGACTACGCGCGCGGCGGCTTCGTCATGCTTTCGGTTCTCGACGAGGACGGCGCTGCGGTCGCACGCCAGGCGATCCTCTACTCGCTCGCGCTCCTCGCGGTGAGCGTCGCCCCGGCGTTCTTCGGGATGACCGGAATCGTCTATCTCGTGGCGGCGCTCGCAGCCGGTGCTGCGATGATCGTCAAGTCGGTCCGGTTCTTCTTCGACCGGAGCCGTCCGAATGCGCGCAGCCTGTTCATGACCTCGAATCTCTACCTGCTGACGGTCATGATCGTGCTGGTGGTGAGCGCCCGTTCGTAGAGGCGCTCGCTGCGGCGGGCCGGAGCCGGAATGCAAAAGTTCTTCGCCGTACTTCTCTTCGCGCTGGCCGCCTGCAGCTCGCCAGAGCTTCCGCCCATGTACCCGGTGCCGGAGGCGGATCTCGTCGACGAGAACGGCCGGGCGGTGAGCCTCGCGTCGCTGAAGGGGAACATTGTCGTCTACGACTTCATCTTCACGTCGTGCACCGCCACGTGCCCGATCATGACGGGAGCGATGCAGGAGCTGACGGAAAAGATCGACGCCGATGCGCCCGTGAAGTTCGTCTCGATCAGCGTCGATCCGACGAATGACACACCGGCGGTCCTCCGCGCCTACGCGCAGAAGCACCGGAAGGACCCGCGCTGGATCTTCCTGACCGGCGACCGCGACACGATCGTGAAGCTGTCGGTGCAGGGTTTCAAACTGGCGGCGGGAGATCCGATGCCGGGAAGCGAGCCGGTGCTCCACAGCACGAAGTTCGTGGTCGCCGACAAGGGCGGCATGATCCGCGAGTACTACGGCGCGACCGACGGCGACGCACCGAAACACGTCGCGAAGACGGTGAAGGCGCTGCTGAAGGAGTAGGGCGGGGCCGACGGCGGACCACAGAGGCACAGAGAACACAGAGGTTCACAGAGTGAGAGTCGCCCGCGGCCACCTCTGTGCGCCTCTGTGTTCTCTGTGCCTCTGTGGTGACCTACCGCACCGATTTCCGCACAGCCTTTCCGCATGACACGTCATCCGACGCCATCGCCTCTCCCCACGACGTTCATCTGGTCTACACTTTCCCGCATGCCGACGCAGTACTTCCCAGCCGTGAATGCTTCCCTGAACGCGCTGAGCGGGGTCTTCCTCGTGATCGCGTACGTCCTGATCCGCCGGAAGAATGTCGCGATGCACCGCCGGTTCATGCTCGCGGCGTGCGGGACGTCGGCGCTCTTTCTGATCAGCTACGTGACGTACCACTCGCTCCGCGGGGGAGTCGTCACGAAATTCGCCGGGACGGGGCTCGCCCGCACGCTCTACCTCTCGATCCTCGGGACGCACACGGTGCTCGCGACGGTGATCGTCCCGCTGGTGCTGTTCACGGTCGTCTACGGGCTGCGCATGAACGTCGAGAGGCACCGGAAGATCGCGCGGTGGACCTGGCCGCTCTGGATGTACGTCTCGGTCACCGGAGTTCTCGTCTACTTCTTCCTGTACCAGTGGTATCCATCTCAGGGATGATGCGAATGCAGCAGAGGAGGGTTTCGTGACGCGAACGCTTCTGGAGAACGACCTCGAGACCGACGCGATCGGACAGTTCGCACGCTGGTTCGAAGAGGCGCAGCGCGCGCAGCCGGGGATGCCCGAGGCGATGACGGTCGCGACGTGCGGAGCGGACGGCGTCGTTTCGGCGCGGCTGTCGCTCCTGAAGGGATTCGACGACCACGGGTTCGTCTTCTACACGAACTACGACAGCCGCAAAGGCGAGCAGATCAGCGCGAACCCGCGAGTCGCTCTCTGCTTCCACTGGCCGGCGCTCGAGCGGCAGGTGCGGATCGAGGGAGCCGCCGTGAAGGTGAGCGAGGAGGAGTCCGACGCCTACTTCGCCACCCGACCGCGCGGCAGCCAGCTCGGCGCCTGGGCCTCACCGCAGAGCCAGGTCATCACCGGCCGCGGCGATCTCGATCAGCGGTTCCGGGAGCTCGAACAGACCTACGCCGACCGCGACGTGCCGCGACCGCCGCACTGGGGCGGCTATCGCGTGATTCCGGTCGAGATCGAGTTCTGGCAGGGCCGCGACGACCGCCTTCACGACCGCTTCGTCTACCGGCTGCGCGAGCCGAAAGACTGGATCATCGAGCGGCTGGCACCGTGAATGGGGATGGGACGAATAGGACGAATAGGACGAATAGGACCAATAGGACCTATACGACCAATAGGACCAATAGGCCCCCCCGCCCTTCGACTCCGTCCTATCGGGCGGGCGGGTTCCCATAGGTCCCATAGGTCCCATAGGTCCCATGGGTCCTATTCGTCCTATTCGTCCCATTCGTCCTATTCGTCATCCTTCACCCGAACTTGAAACAGACTTCACACCACGTCGTCCCCGGCCCAATTAGACTGGCCACGTGAAGAAGCGAATCCTCTTTCTCTGTACCGGCAACGCTGCGCGCTCGCAGATGGCCGACGCGATCGCGAACGGATTTCACGGCGACGTCGTCGATGCCGTCTCGGCCGGATCGAGACCTGCCGGATGGGTCCATCCGCTGGCGATTCGCGCGATGGCAGGCGTCGGAGTCGACATCCGCGACGCGGTCTCGAAGGGCGCCGACCAGTTCCTGCAGCAGGAGTTCGACGCGGTCGTGACCGTCTGTGACTCGGCGGCGCAGGATTGCCCGACCTGGCCCGGGGCAAAGCGGATCGAGCATTGGCCGATCGAGGATCCGAGCTGGAACGCGGATCCCGGTGAGGCGGAGAAGGCGTTCGAGGCGACGCGCGATGACCTCGCGAGACGGATCGAGGAGCTGATCGCGACCTTGTAGAACCGCCGCTACAGGTGGGCTTGAGCCTGCGGCACGAGGACGCGCAGCGACCTGGGGTGGATCTGCACCGCGAGGTCTGCGGGCAGGGTCACCGGTTCTCCGTCGAGGTGGGCGGGGCCGGCGACCGCACGGTGGATCGTCATCGAGGTCGCCTTGAGCATCGTGACGAACGGGGAGAGATGGATCGTGCCGTCGAAGAGGCGGCGGATCAGCAGGAGGCCCCGCGCGATCGACGGTTCCCTGATGATGACGACGTCGAGCAGGCCGTCGCGGATCGACGCGATCGGGGCGATCCGCGCGTTGTTGCCGTAATGCGCTGAGTTCGCGACCGCCACGACCAGCGCGCGTTCGCGCAGCGTGGTCTCCGGGGTCGTGATCTCGTAATCGTGCGCGGTGAACGCGGAGTATGCCGTGAGGCCGGCCTGCACGTAGGCCTGGAGTCCGCGCGCATGGCTTTCGGCGAATCGTGCAGCGATCTCGGCATCGAGACCCAGTCCCATGACGCCGACGAACGGCGTGCCGTTCACGCTCGCCGAGTCGACGTCGACGATCTCGCCCCGGGCGGCGACTGCGATCGCGGCGGCGGCGTCCATCGGGATGCCGAGGTGCCTCGCCATCCCGTTCCCGGAGCCGGTCGGGATGATCCCGAGCGCAAGGCGCCGGTGAACCAGCCGCTTCGCAAGCTCGTGCACCGTCCCGTCGCCGCCGACCGCGAACGCGACGTCGAATCCGTCGGCTTCCGCACGCTCGACGATCGCGTCGAGATCTTCTTTCCGCTCGCAGCCGACGATCTCGTGTTCGCCGCGCCAGTGGCGGGGGATCAGGTCGCCGACATCGACCCCGCCCCTGCGAGGACCCGACCGGCGGTTGATCAGGAACAGCGCCTTCATGAAGCGGACCGGAGGATCTCGGTGATCACCGGCTTGAGCCCGTTGATGATGAACTGGATTCCGATCGCGCCGAGAAGCAGCGCCATGACCTTGGTGAAGACGGCGCGGCCGCGCTCGCCGATCAACCGTGAGAGCGGCACGGCGGCAAGGAGAACGATGTAGGTCACGAGCCCGACGCCGATGATCCCGATCGCCACCGCGATCTTCTGCTCGATCCCGCGATAGAGATTGACGAGCACCATCGTCGACGTGATCGCGCCCGGCCCCGCGAGCATCGGGATCGCCAGCGGCACGATCGCGATCGACGCCGGGTCGACCTCGGCCTTCCGGACGTCGGCGTCGGCCATCGGCTGGTTGTCGCCCATCGTGTAGGCGGCCGGCATGTCGTGATGCGTAAGAGTGCGGAGCGCGTTCGCGAAGAAGATCGTCCCTCCCATGATCTGAAAGGCCGGGACGGTGATCCCGAAGACCTTGAAGACGAGGTTCCCCGCGACCAGGAACATGAGCAGGAAGAGCGCACAGGCGATCGAGCCGACGAGCGCAACGCGCGCACGGGTGCTCATCGAGCTCCCGTCGGTGAGCGCCACGAAGGACGGGACGACGACGAGCGGATTCACCATCGTGATGAGGGTGACGAACGACAGGAGGACGACTTCAGGCATATCGGCGGAGCGGATTGTAATTTGAAGAGTGAAGAGTGAAGAGTGAAGAGTGAAAAGAAGAAAGGACTTCGGACAATCCCCCGCCTTTTTTCACTATTCACTCTTCACTCTTCACACTTCAATTCCCACGTCCCTCTCCATGTCGATGTACCAGAGCAGGCCCCGGCACTCGCGGCCGGTGATCGTGGAGATCGCGCGGCAGTAGCGCGCCACCTGGTCGCGGTCCTTCTTCAGCCGCTCGCGGTCCGGCGTGCCGCTCTTGTAATCGACGACGAGCTCGCGGCCGTTCTCCCGCACGAGCCGGTCGATGCGCCGCTCGACGATGGCGCCGGTCTCGTCGCGGAACCTCACCGGCATCTCGCGGCCGACGACGGCGGCAGCTCGGAGCCGCAGAAGGG
>JBAQWH010000157.1:0-6560 GCA_049298815.1 Thermoanaerobaculia bacterium
GCCCGGCAGGCGCCGCGAGCACCGCACGGCGGCGGCGGTCTGAGCGGGCTGGCCATCCGTCGTCCCGTCTTCACCACCATGGTGATGCTGGGACTGGTCGTGCTGGGAATCTTCGGCTTCCGGCGGCTGGCGATCGATCAGTTCCCCGAAATCGACATTCCCATCGTCACCGTGCAGACCATCTACCCCGGCGCCTCCCCGGAGTCCATCGAGCGCGAGGTCACCGAGCGCCTCGAGCTGGCGTTCAACCCCGTCGAAGGGGTGGACCGCATCACGTCGCAGACTCTCGAGGGGGTCTCGGTGGTGATCGTCGAGTTCGAGCTCGATCGTGATGTCGACGAGGCCGCGCAGGACATCCGCGCCAAGATCGACACGATCCGCCGCGACCTGCCCACCGACATCGATCCGCCGGTCGTGCAGAAGTTCGATCCCGCCGCCCAGCCCATCATGTCGCTCGCCATCGCGTCCACCCAGGTACCCATCGTGGAGCTGACCCGGCTGGCCGACGAGGTGGTCCGCCGCCGTCTCGAGGCTGTCTCGGGGGTCGGCGAGGCGCGGCTCGCGGGCGGGCTCGAGCGCGAGATCCGGGTCTTCCTTCTGCCGGACCAGATGCAGGCGCTCGGCGTTTCCGTCGGGGAGATCATGAACGCTCTCCGGCAGCAGAACCTCGAGGTGCCCGCGGGGCGCGTCGAGCGGGCGGCCACCGAACAGCTGGTCCGCGTCACCGGGCGCATCCAGGCGCCAGAGGAGTTCGGCGAAGTCATCGTCGCCAACCGGGACGGCAACCCGGTCCGCCTGAGCCAGGTGGCCCGCGTGGAGGACGCCACCGAGGACGAGCGCTCGCTGGCCCTGGTCAATGGCGAGCGCGCCGTGGCCATCGACGTTCTCAAGGTCCAGGGCGCCAACACGGTGGCCGTGGCGGATGCGGTGCAGGAGACCATCAAGGAGCTTCAGGCGACGCTTCCGGCGACGGTGAAGCTGCAGGTGATCCGCGACAACTCGGTGATGATCCGTCAGTCGGTCACTGACTCGATCCACGAGCTGATCCTGGGCGCCATCCTCACGGTCATCATCGTGATGCTCTTCCTGAACGACTGGAAGGCGACGATGATCACCTCGCTGGCGCTCCCGGTGTCGGTCGTCAGCTCGTTCATGCTGATGGACGCCATGGGCTTCTCGCTCAACATGATCTCGCTCATGGCGCTGGCGCTCTCGATCGGCATTCTGATCGACGACGCCATCGTGGTCATCGAGAACATCGTGCGTCACCGTGAGCTGGGCGAAGACCACTTCCAGGCCGCCCGCTTCGGTACGCAGGAGATCTTCCTGGCGGTGATGGCGACCACGCTGTCCATCGTCGCGGTGTTCGTGCCGGTGGCATTCATGGGTGGAATCATCGGCCGGTTTTTCTACCAGTTCGGCCTCACGGTGTCCTTCGCCGTGCTGGTCTCGCTCTTCGTTTCCTTCACCCTGACGCCCATGCTGTCCGCCTGGTGGGGCGTGGAACCGCACGTCGCAGGGTCGAGTCACGGGAACGCGTTGACCCGCGTGATTGCGCGCTTCAACGCCTGGTTCGACCGGCAGAGCCGGTACTACCAGCGGATCATCGAGTGGGCCCTGAACCACCGCAAGTCGACGCTCCTGATCGCCGCCGCGTCGCTCGTGGGGGCCTTTCTGCTCTTCCCGCTGATCGGCGGCGGTTTCCTGCCGGCCAGCGATCAGTCGCAGTTCACGGTCTCGTTCGAGACGCCCGAGGGCTCGTCCCTCGGCTACACCCGCGGCAAGGCGGAACAGATCGGCAACGCACTCCGCGGGCTCGACGGTGTCGAGTACACCTACACCACCGTCGGCGCGGGGCTTACGGGAACGGTGACCACGGGCGAGGTCTTCGTCCAGCTCGTCGGGCCGGATGAGCGCGAGCGTTCGCAGGTCGAGTTGATGCTTGCCGCGCGCGAGCGTCTCGCCCCGATCTTCGGAGTGAACGTCCAGGTACTGGAAGCAGCCGGCATCGGAGGAGCCCAGGCGCCGCTGCAGGTCCAGATCCGCGGCCCGGAAGTCGACGGGCTGCAGCGCATCTCGGACCAGCTCATGCCGCGGCTGGCGAAGATTCCGGGCGTCGTTGACCTCCGTTCCTCGCTCGGACAGCCGCTCCCGGAGTACCGGATCGACGTCAACCGGGAGGTGGCGAACGAGCTGGGGCTCGACGTGGGGCAGATCGCGAACGTGGTGCGCCCGGTGCTCGCCGGCGTCGATGTGACGCGCTGGGAGGACCCCACGGGAGAAGAGCGCGATGTGGTGGTGCAGGTGGCGCCCGAGCAGCGGACTTCGCTCGAGGACATCTCCACGATCCCGATCGCGATTCCGCAGCGGGGAGAGCGCCAGGCCAATGCGCCACCGCCGCCCACCGTGCCGCTGGCTCAGGTCGCGACCATTCAGGAAGGCTTCGCCCCCTCGCAGATCGACCGCATCGACCTGCGGCGCACGGCAACGATCGGCGCCAGCACGACGCCCGAGGTCTCGATCGCCGAAGCGTCCGCGGCAATCACGGCGCTGGCTGCGGAGATGAACCTCCCCCCCGGTTACGAGATCACCCTCGGCGGCGAGACCGAGCAACTGCAGGAGACTACCGGCTACGTGTTGGAGGCCATTGTCCTCGCGGTGATCCTGATCTTCCTCATCCTCGCCAGTCAGTTCGAGAGCTTCACGCAGCCGTTTGCCATCATGCTCTCGCTTCCCCTCTCCCTCATCGGCGTGCTGCTGGCGCTGCTGCTGACCAACGACACGCTGAACATGATGTCGATGATCGGCGTCATCATGCTGATGGGCCTCGTGACCAAGAACGCCATCCTGCTGGTGGACAACGCCAACGAGCGGCGATTCCTCGGCAAGGACCGCCTGACGGCACTCATCGAGGCCGGTCAGGTACGACTCCGGCCGATTGTGATGACGACGCTGGCGATGATCTTCGGCATGTTGCCGGTCGCACTGGCGATGGGCGAGGGCGGCGGCTTCCGCGCCCCGATGGCGCGCGCGGTGATCGGCGGACTGATCACCTCGACCCTGCTCACGCTGGTGGTGGTGCCCGTGGCGTACACCTACTTCGACGACTTCGGCGGCTGGCTCAAGCGCCGGTTCATGTCGGAGGAGCGCGAGCGGGAAATCCAGGAGGAGCAGGACCACGCCGGTCTTGCCCCCGAACCGGTCTGGGGCGAGTGATCGTGGAGGAGTTCCCCGGCGCGGCACGAGGGTCGTTCGCCGGGAGACCTTCGCCGCAACCTCGGCCATTCCACATCGTCGCGAGCGCCCTGTGACTTGATCGTCAACCGCCGTCTGGCGACCTCACCCGGTCGCCGCGTTCAGCCTTGCGAACCGCGATGCGCAGACTCCGCACGTTCATTGCGTTCGTCGGGCTGTGAACGTCGCCGTCACCACCCGGCGCCGGCTTTCGGTCCGCTGGATTTCCGCCTGGAGCACATCACCCGCGAGCTCGCCACGAATGGTCACATAGACGGAGCAGTTACAGCGTTCCTCAAAATGAGGATTAGCCGCTCCAACGAGAGTGCTTCCGGTCACGCGGAGATAGAGGAGTGGCTTCGCGCCCCCGCCGCTCCTCGTCAGGACCACCGATTCAGGCGGTCCGCCGGCCGCCGGAGCGATCCGGAAGTCGATCGGCTCTTCCCGACCATCGGTATTGAGCGTGCCGCTCCAGCTCCCGATGAACCTCGCAATGTCGGCCGCGGTCCCGAGCAGAGGGACCGCCGAAGGCTGCGAGGCCGGCGGCGCACAGGAGCCGAAGACAGCCAGGGTCAGCAGGATGAAACCGCGTCGCAAGGTCTTCATTTATCGTCCAGTTGATCCCGGGAGTGGATGCCAGGGTCAGGAGCATTATCGTTGTGAATGATGTCCCCGACCAGAAGAACGTCGAGAGGGGTCTGGTGGCTCCAGGCGACGACATCCCGGGGGAAACGCGTCAGCTCCCGTCGGTGTGTTGTGCCTTCGCCAGCTTCGATCGCAGTCGCGCGCGCCCGCTGGCCGACGCCACGCCGGGCTCGTTCACTGCTGACATGGAACGCCGCGGCATTGCTGCAGGACTTCCTCGTTCGAAGGAATCTCCCACTGCTGCCACCCGAGGTAGGCGTACCGGACGATGCCCTGGCGGTCGATCACGAAGAGTGCCGGACGCTGTCCCAACGACAGCAGCCTGCTCCGGACCTCGTACTGCTCGTACACCACCTGCTCCGGGTCGACGAGACAGGGAAAGGGAATGCCGTGCTCGGCGAAGTAGGTCCTGGCGCGTTCCTGAGTGTCCTTGACCAGGGCGATCACCTCGGCGCCGGCAGCCTGAAAATCGCTGTACTGCTCCGTCAACTGACGGAGGTGCCTGCGGCAGAACGGTCACTGAAAGCCGCGGAGGAATACGAGCACGACGCAGGAGCGTCCTCGATAGTCGCCGAGCGTGACCTCGCCTCCTCCAGCCGCCGGAAGGGTAAAGTCGGGGGCTGCGGATCCAGGTGCAATGAGCTTCGCTTCGACGGGCATCTCGTCCTCCTCTCCCTTTTTGGCTCTGGGCCGGCCATCGGTCGCGCACTCCGCGCGGGACGCGCTCGACCAGGCGCGCAGGCGCCGGGACGGCCAAATTGCGTGATCGTACACGACCGGCGCCAGCACTCGGTGCACCGCACCCTGTCAGCGGCTTTCGGAGACCCGCAATCCTGGTCTGGCGCGTTGATGATGACTGCACACCGTTCCCGTTCTCGCGCGAAGACCCGGGCATCCGGGCCAAAGACGCTTGACCGTCCTGCAGCATGCAAGTCGTCGGGGCGACGGGTGCTAGGACCAGCACGGGCTTCGGCCACAAAAACTGCACCTGCGAGTCTGCCCTCCCCTGGCACTGCCACATCATCCGAATGACGGAACTCGTCGCCGATGGTGCGAGGCCGGCGGGGAACGCCAGCGGCCTGTAACAAGCGAATCGGTAGCGCCTGGCTTGGTCTCGCCGCCGGGACTTCGTTGCGCCTGCTCGACATAGTCACCGCCACGACTGCGTAGGCGCGCACCTCGCCCGCGACGCCGCTACCTGCGCCATCCGCTACCAAGTCACCTGTCACAGGACACTAGCCGAGGACGGCCGGGGACAAGAGCATCCAATCCCTCGGATCGTCTTTAGCGGCTCGTCCAGTTGACGCCGAAGTGGATGCCGACGTCAGGGCCGTTGTCGAAGTGGATGATGTTCTCGACCAGGCCTACGTCGAGAGCGGTCTGGCCGCTGAGCCGAACACGCCCGCCGACCGTCACTTCGTGCGCGCTCCGCGAAAGCGGACCTGATACCGCGACTCCTTCGTTGAAGAGATACTGGACGATCATCGCGGTGCGTGGAGTCAGCGGCTGCACGAGGGCGGCGAATCCGGTCATCTGCAACCGCTCGGCGGGGAACTCGAGCTGTGTCCGTCCCAGGCGGGCAACGGCAGCGCCCACATGGATGCTGCGGCCCGCAAGTTGGTGCGCCCAGGCGAGGGAGAGGCCGGCGTCGGAGGAGGTCGAGACCTCCTTGCCGTCGTAGCGCACCGGGACCCGGAGCGTTACCGAATAGGCGAGCCGGCCGTACCGCAGCGCACGTGAGCGGGCGGCTGTGAGCGAGAGCCCCCGGGCAAACGTGCTCGAGTCGTGACGCGAGATCAGCAGCTCGCCGCTGCTCGGATCACGAACCTCGATGTGAATGGAGTCTCTCGGCACGGTGTCGCGGCCGTTCAATCCGTTCCCGATGTCGTGATGGAACTCCTGGATGAGGGAATCGAGGCGGCCGCCGAATCGGCGCCGTTCGTCGTATTCGAGCTGCACCGAAAACGTATCCGACAGGCCCCAGGTCGCGGCGAGCCGCGTATCCGTGGCTTCGTAATCCACGAGGAGGTTGGGGCGCTCGTTGATCCAGACGTTCGTCCAAGTGCTTGTCAGCTGGACACGGAGCTCTCCCTTGCGCGGCGGGGTGCCCGCCGCGGGCACGGTCGCCAGCCGGATCGACTGCAAGGGAGCCTGGGAAGCCACGTGCATCGGCGGCTCGATTACCTGGGCGGGGACGGCGGGGGGAGTGAGAAGAATCACTACAAGAGCCGTGGCCCAAACGCTCAGCGGTCGTGTCAGGTCAAGCATCGATTCAGATTTGATCTCATTTCGTGGCCTCCGTCCAATACGCGCTTCGTCGCAACGAGGAATGCGCGATCCACACCAGACGATTCGCCGACAGGGGTTGTGTCCTCCGGATCTCGCAGACCCGGCGGTTTTGAGGCCAGCCCGGTCCGGACAGCCACAGATTCCCGTCACTGCGTGATGCCTCGCCCTGTTGGGTGTCATTTCGACCCGAAGGTCGACAGGGTTGAGCGCGATCGCTGGCGAAGGAGCGTCGACATCTGTCCGAAGCACGCGCGGGCAGCCGGGCCTCGGCGAAGCGAGTGACCGCGAAAACCGAGACTGGCGCGCCTCATCCCGGTATGGAGCCGGGGTTCGGCGCTCACAACGAAGCGGCTCGTGGGGAACGAACCTCGAGGGAAGGGGCTCCGCCGAAG
>JBAQWH010000158.1:0-1984 GCA_049298815.1 Thermoanaerobaculia bacterium
GCGCGAACCCGATCCCGATCGTCGTCCCCTGCCACCGCGTCATCGGCTCGGACGGCACGCTCACCGGCTACGGCGGCGGCCTCGAGATCAAGCGCGCCCTGCTGACGCTGGAGCATCCGCAGCGCGCGTTGTAGGCTTGCTGCACTAGCCTTCTGGCACGCAGTTCCTACGGAGGGTTCTCATGCGACTCCGAACGGTTGTCCTTCCCCTCGCCCTGTTCGCCGTTTTCTGCGCCGCCCCCGTTCCGCAGGCCGGAGCCCAGGCGGGGCAGCGCTCGCCAACCCCGAAGTCGATCGCCCTGCCGGGCGGTCTCACCGTGGCGACGTACGCGACCGGCCTCGAGCATCCGTGGGGCATGGCGTTCCTCCCCGACGGCCGTCTGCTCGTGACGGAACGGCCGGGACGCCTACGGATCGTCGGCCGCGACGGCGCGGTCTCGCCACCTCTCGCAGGCCTCCCCAGAATCGCGGCGCGGGGACAGGGCGGGTTGCTCGACGTGGTCCTCGGGCCGGACTTTGTAAAGAGCCGGACGATCTACTTCTCCTTCTCCGAGCCGGGAGACGGCGGCTCTGCGAGCACGGCCGTCGCCCGCGCGCAGCTCGGAGAGGGCCGGCTCGAAAACGTCATCGTCATCTACAGCCAGCAGCCGAAGGTGACCGGAGCGGGACATTTCGGCTCGCGCCTGGTCTTCCGCCGCGATGGGACGCTCTTCGTGACGCAGGGCGATCGGATGGGCTACCGCGAGCAGGCGCAGGAGCTCGATTCGGGCCTCGGCAAAATCGTCCGGATCAACCCGGACGGCACGATCCCCAAAGACAACCCGTTCGCAGGGCGCAAGTACACACGGCCGGAGATCTGGTCGTACGGTCACCGCAATGTCCAGGCTGGCGCGCTGCACCCGGAGACCGGCGAGCTCTGGACCGTCGAGCACGGCGCGCGCGGCGGCGACGAGCTGAACAACCCGAAGGCCGGCAGGAACTACGGATGGCCGCTGATCACCTACGGCGTCGACTACTCGGGGAAGAAGATCGGCGAGGGGACCGCGAAAGAGGGAATTGAACAGCCGGTGTACTACTGGGATCCGGTCATCGCCCCCTCGGGCATGCTCTTCTACACCGGCAACGCCTATCCGGGATGGAAAGGGAGCGTCTTCATCGGCTCCCTGACTCCGGGTCTCCTCACCCGCCTGACGATGAAGAACGGACGCGTGCTCTCCGAGGAGCGCTACCTCGAGTCGATGGACGAACGGATCCGGGACGTCGAGCAGGGGCCGGACGGGCTGCTCTACCTGGCGACGGACAGCGACGAGGGGAGGATCCTGCGGATCGAGCGGAAGTAGGGGGGAGGGGACCGATACGACCAATAGGACCAATACGACCTATAGGACTCGCGAGCGGCATCCGCTCGTATAGGTCGTATAGGTCCTATTGGTCCTATTGGTCCTATTGGTCGTATTGGTCCTATTGGTCCCATTCGTCCTATCCTTCCCCCATGCGCACTCTTCTCTGCCTTCTCCTTCTCGCGCAGCCTGCGGGCGCGCAGCTCCGACCGGTAAACACCTTCTCGATCGTCGCGCGCGATGCTGCGACCGGCGAGATGGGGGTCGCGGTGCAGTCGCACTGGTTTGCGGTGGGGCAGATCGTGCCGTGGGCCGAGGCCGGCGTCGGTGCGGTCGCGACGCAGAGCTTCGTCGATCCGACGTACGGGAAACTCGGCCTCGACCTTCTGCGCGCGGGGAAGGGAGCGCCCGAGACGCTGCGGGCACTCCTTGCGGCCGATGGCGCGTGTGAGGTCCGGCAGGTGGGGATCGTCGACGCGAAGGGGGCTGTGGCGACGTTCACCGGAAGCCGCGCGATCGCCGATGCGGGAGGGATCGCGGCGAAGGTGACGTCGTCCGGCGAGGTGCCGTGCGGCAGCGCCGGGGGGACGATCGCGGTCGGCAGCGGCTTCGCGGTGCAGGCGAACCTGATGGCCAGCGCGAAGG
>JBAQWH010000159.1:0-1837 GCA_049298815.1 Thermoanaerobaculia bacterium
CGGAAGAGTCCCCTGTTTCCCTGCGGGTGACGCCACGCGGGCGTGAAAATGGGGTCGGGTTGCCTGCCGACGCCGATATTCGCTTGGGTGCGTGAGCCTGCGGAAGAGTCTGGTGCCGGGGTCCGACCTGGAAGGGTCACGCACTGTTGCTTCGAGCACGCCGGTCAGAATTTCGCTTATCCCTGAACCGAGACCCCCAGGCAACCCGCCCTGCGAAGAGTGCGGATATTGATTGGAGGACAAGCGAGTTGAAGCAAGATCCGGAGGAGATTCCCGACGCCGAGCATGAGTTGGTGCTGAATCGGGTGTGCGCGATCGATGTTGCCAAGGCCTCGGGCAAGGTATGCGTGCGGGTGGACAGCCGCGACGGTAGGCGGGTGAGCAAGGTCTGGGATGTGGATGCGACCTCGCGTGCGGTCGGTGAATTGGCCGATCACCTCGTCGATGCGGGGATCGAGAAGGTCACCGTGGAGTCGACGTCGGACTATTGGCGGATCTGGTTCTACCTGTTGGAGGCGGCGGGTCTGTCGGTTCAGTTGGTCAACGCCCGCGACGTGAAGAACGCGCCGGGGCGCCCGAAAACCGACAAGCTAGACGCGGTCTGGTTGGCCAAGCTCACCGAGAAGGGCTTGCTGCGACCGAGTTTCGTGCCGCCGGCCCCGATCCGGGAGTTGCGCGACTACACCCGGTTGCGGATCGACTTGACCCGTGACCGCGCCAAGTACTGGCAGCGGTTGGAGAAACTTCTCGAGGACGCGTTGATCAAAGTGTCGTCGGTGGCATCGCGGATGGACACGCTGTCGGTGCGTGACATGCTCGAGGCGTTGATCGCCGGTGAACGCGACCCGCGCCGGCTCGCCGATCTGGCGCGCGGCAAGATGAAACCGAAACACGCCGCCCTGGTCGAGGCGTTGACCGGACGATTCGATGACCATCACGCCGAACTGGCCCGGATGATGCTCGACCAGATCGACGTGTTCAGCACCAAGATCGCCATCCTCACCACCCGCATCGAGGGGTTGTTGGCCGCGATGGAACCCGAACCGGGCACCGGCATAGACACCCCCGGCCGTGGTGCGGGCCCCGGTTCGGACGGCGCCGCCGAGTTGACCACGATCGAACGGCTCGACGAGATCCCCGGTATCGGCCCGGGGGCCGCGCAGGTCATCCTCGCCGAGATCGGGCTCGACATGTCCCGATTCCCCACCGCCGAGCACCTGGTCTCATGGGCGAAACTGTGTCCACGCACCATCCAATCCGGTCCGGTGCTGCGCTCGGGCAAGGCGGGCAAGGGGAACCCGTATCTGAAGGGAGCGCTCGGTGAGGCTGCGGCCGCCGCGGCCAAATCGAACACCTTCCTCGGTGAACGCTATCGCCGGATCGTCAAACGCCGCGGCAAACTCAAAGCCCTCGTCGCGGTGGCCCGGTCGATCTTGGTCATCGTCTGGAACCTGCTCAAGGATCCGACAGCCCGTTTCCACGACCTCGGCGTCGATTTCCACGCCACCCGCGCCAACATCGAACGCCGAACCCGCAACCACGTCGCCCAACTGGCTGCCCTGGGCTACCGCGTCACCCTCGAACCCGCCGCCTGACACCGGCCACGTCACGAGACGACGCCAGCTCAGCCGCAGTCAAAATCTACCCGGCTGCGCTGGGTGGCTTCACCGTGCCGGTCACCTTGAGTCATTTTCCGGTCAGCCCTAAAACCGGAAGAGTCCCCTGTTTCCCTGCGGGTGACGCCACGCGGGCGTGAAAATGGGGTCGGGTTGCCTGCCGACGCCGATATTCGCTTGGGTGCGTGAGCCTGCGGAAGAGTCTGGTGCCGGGGTCCGAC